>NZ_WWIC01000041.1:0-199407 GCF_009872555.1 Streptomyces sp. SID5643 | reverse complement strand
CACCACGGCTGGATCGGCTGGGACGACAACTTCGGCCCCACCGCCGCCATCATGAAGGAGGCGGCGACCGCCGAGGGCGCCACGGTGAACGACGTCCACGGCTTCATCACCAACACGGCGAACTACAGCGCCCTGAAGGAGAACAACTTCACCATCAACGACACCGTGGCCGGCAAGTCCGTCCGCGAGTCGAAATGGGTCGACTGGAACCGCTACCTCGACGAGCTGTCCTACGCCCAGGCCTTCCGCAGCCAGCTGGTCTCGGCGGGCTTCAACTCGAACATCGGCATGCTGATCGACACCTCTCGCAACGGCTGGGGCGGCGCCGCACGGCCCACTGGCCCCGGCCCGAAGACGAGCGTCGACGCCTACGTCGACGGCGGGCGCTACGACCGTCGCTTCAACGGCGGCAACTGGTGCAACCAGTCCGGAGCCGGCCTCGGCGAGCGCCCGCAGGCGGCCCCGGCGGCCGGGATCGACGCCTACGTGTGGATGAAGCCGCCGGGTGAGTCCGACGGGGCGAGCAAGGAGATCCCGAACACTGAGGGCAAGGGCTTCGACCGCATGTGCGACCCGACCTACGAGGGCAACCCGCGCAACAACTACAACATGTCCGGTGCCCTGCCGGACGCGCCGATCTCCGGGCACTGGTTCTCCGCCCAGTTCCGGCAGCTGATGCAGAACGCGTACCCTCCGCTGTCCTGACCCGTCCGTGCTGAACCGCTGATCCGCCGGGGCCCCGCGCCCCGGCGGATTTTGCGGGACCGGCAACAGCAGTGGCCTCCGCACGGTGCGCCGTCGCACGCTGACCGCATCCGAGCGAGAGGCTGACCACCATGGCGCACCACCACCACGACCACGAGCGGGGCCACGGCCCGCACCACGGCCACACGGACCTCGACTGGGCCGAGATGGGCCCGATGCTGGAGTCCTCGGCGGAACTGTTCGCGTCCCTTTACGAGCGGGCCCTGGGCTGGCTGGCGCAGGAGGTGACCGAACCGGGTCTGATCGTCGACGCGGGCAGCGGGCCGGGTGTCGTGTCCTGTCTGTTCGCGGAGACGTTCCCGGGCGCGCGGATCGTGGCGGTGGACGGATCCGAGGGGCTGCTGGAGCGGGCCCGGGCGCGGGCCGAGCGGCAGGGGGTCGCCGACCGGTTCGGCATCATCACGGGTGAACTACCTGATGTGCTGGGCGAGTTGGACTACCCAGCCGATCTGCTGTGGGCGAGCCGCAGCCTGCACCACCTCGGCGACCAGCGGGCGGCGCTCGCCGCGTTCGCGCAGCGGCTGGCACCCGGCGGCACGCTGGCCCTCATGGAGGGCGGTCTGCCGCTGCGGTTCCTGCCGCGCGACTTCGGCATGGGCCGGCCCGGTCTCCAGGCGCGGATCGACGCGGTGGAGGCGGAGTGGTTCACCCGGATGCGCACCGACCTGCCCGGCCACGTGGCCGAGACCGAGAACTGGCCCGCCCTGCTCGCCGCCGCCGGGCTGAAGCACACGAGGACGCACAGCTTCCTGCTCGACCTCCCGGCGCCCGCCTCCGACCGGGCGCGTGCCTATGTCGTGGCGTCCCTGTCGCACATGCGCGACAAGCTCGCCGAAGGCCTCGACGCCGAGGACCTGGCGACCGTCGACCGCCTGCTCGACCCGGACGACGAGGCGAGCCTGCACCACCGTCCGGACGTGTTCGTCCTGGAGGCCCACACGGTCCACACGGCGGTCCGGCCCGCGTAGCCGCGGCTGCCCTTGACTTCGAGAGCGCTCCAAGTGATGGACTCCCCGGCATCGCACACCGGCCCACACCACAGGGGGAATCCATGTCCGACTCTCAGGTCGCGCTCATCACCGGGGGAGGCAGCGGGATCGGCGCCGCGGTCGCGCGGCAACTGCTGGACGCCGGGTACCGGGTGGCCGTCACCGGGCGGGGGGAGGAGCGGCTGCGGGCGTTCGCCGAGGAGCTGGGGCGGCCCGACGGGCTGCTGACGCTCGTCGGCGACACCGCCGTGTACGAGGACGTCCAGGCCGCGGTCGACACCACTGTGAAGACCTTCGGGCGGCTCGACACGGTCGTCGCCAACGCCGGTTTCGCCACCCACGACACGGTCGCGGAGGGCGACCCGGCCGGCTGGACCGACATGGTGCTGACCAACGTCCTCGGCCCGGCTCTGCTGATCAGGGCGTCCATCGACGCGTTGAAGGAGACCCGCGGCCGGATCGTCCTGGTGGGCAGCGTCGCCGGGTTCGTGCACGGGCCGGGCAACATCTACGGGGCGACGAAGTGGGCGGTGACCGGGCTCGCCGAGAACACCCGGCGGCAGGTCACCGAGTGGGGCGTGGGCGTCACCCTGGTCGCGCCCGGCCGGACGGAGACGCCCTTCTGGGACTCCTATGGCAGCCTCCCGCCCGGCCACCTCCTCACCGCCGGCCAGATCGCCGACTCGATCGTCTGGGCGATGCGGCAGCCGGACGGGGTCGACGTCAACACGGTGGTCGTACGGCCGGTGGGGCAGCCGGTCTGAGGCGCGGAGCGGCAGCGCCCCGGCCAGGAGCCCCTCACGGGACCCGGGCCGGGGCGCTGCCGGTGCGGCTCAGGCGCCGTTGAACTCGGCCGGGTCCGGGCCGATGCGGCGGTCCTCGTTCAGCGCGCTGATCGCCGCGAGGTCCTCGTCGTCGAGGCTGAAGTCGAACACGTCGATGTTCTCCTTGATCCGCGACGGGGTCACGGACTTCGGGATCACCACGTTGCCCAGCTGGATGTGCCAGCGCAGCACGACCTGGGCCGGGGTGCGGTCGTGCTTGCGGGCGATGGCCACGATCGCCGGGACCTCCAGCAGCCCCTTGCCCTGGCCGAGCGGCGACCAGGCCTCCGTGGCGATGCCCTGCTCCGCGTGGTAGTCGCGGGAGGCGCCCTGCTGAAGGTGCGGGTGCAGCTCGATCTGGTTCACCGCCGGGACGACCGACGTCTCACCGATCAGCTTCCGGAGGTGCTCGGGGAGGAAGTTGGAGACGCCGATGGCCCGGATCCGGCCGTCGGCGTGCAGCTTCTCGAACGCCTTGTAGGTGTCGACGTACAGACCCCGCTCCGGCGTCGGCCAGTGGATCAGGTACAGGTCGACGTAGTCCAGGCCGAGCTTTTCCAGCGACGTGTCGAAGGCGCGCAGCGTGGAGTCGTACCCCTGGTCGGCGTTCCAGAGCTTCGTGGTGACGAAGAGCTCCTCGCGGGGGACGCCGGAGCCGGCGATGGCCTTGCCGGTGCCCTCCTCGTTGCCGTAGATCGCCGCTGTGTCGATGCTGCGGTACCCGGCCTCCAGCGCCGTCGCGACGGCCGTCTCGGCCTCGTCGTCCGGCACCTGCCAGACGCCGAAGCCCAGCTGGGGCATCTCGACGCCGTTGTTCAGGATGATCGGGGGGACCTTGCTCACGAGCTCTCGATCCTTCGGTAAGTGGTCAGGTGTACTCCCATCGTCAACGATCACGCGCGGTGATGCATTCCTGACGGGAGAATTCCGAAGCCACACCTGCCCCGCGAGGCGTATGTCACGCCCGGTAGAGCGCTTCGACCTCGTTCTCGTACGCCTTCTCGATCGCCTTCCGCTTCAGCTTCAGGGACGGGGTCAGCAACCCGTGCTCCTCCGTGAACGGCTGGGCCAGTATGCGGAAGGTGCGGATCGACTCGGCCTGCGAGACGAGCGTGTTGGCGGCGACCACCGCGCGGCGCACCTCCGTCTCCAGATCAGCGTCGCGCACCAGCTCCGCCGGGGACATCTGCGGCTTGGCCCGCATGGCCAGCCAGTGCTCCACGGCCTCCTGGTCGAGGGTGACCAGGGCGGCGACGTACGGGCGGTCGTTGCCCACGACGATGCACTGGTTGACCAGCGGATGGTCCCGGACGCGTTCCTCCAGCACCCCGGGCGAAACGCTCTTGCCACCGGACGTGACCAGGATCTCCTTCTTGCGGCCGGTGATGGTCAGGAAGCCGTCCTCGTCCAGCGCGCCGAGGTCGCCGGTGGCGAGCCAGCCGTCGTGCAGGGTGGCGTCGGTGGCCTTCTGGTTGTTGAGGTACCCCTGGAACACGTTCTCGCCGCGCAGCCAGATCTCGCCGTCGTCCGCGATGTGCACGGTCATGCCCGGGATGGGCTGCCCGACCGTGCCGAAGCGGGTCCGCCCGGGCGGATTGGCGGTCGCGGCGGCCGTGGACTCCGTCAGGCCGTAGCCCTCGTAGATGTGCACACCCGCGCCGGCGAAGAACAGCCCGAGCCGGCGGTCCATCGCCGAGCCGCCGGACATGGCGTGCTTGATCCTGCCGCCCATCGCGGCGCGGATCTTTCCGTAGACCAGCTTGTCGAACAGCTGGTGCTGCATGCGCAGGCCCGCAGACGGACCGGGGCCGGTGCCCCAGGCCTTGGCCTCCATCGCGTCCGCGTACTTGATGGCGATGTCGACGGCCTTCTCGAAGGGGCCGGAGCGGCCCTCCTTCTCGGCCTTGCGGCGGGCCGCGTTGAACACCTTCTCGAAGATGTACGGCACGGCCAGGAAGAACGTCGGCTTGAACGCGGCCAGGTCGGGCAGCAGGGCCGCCGCGTTCAGCTGCGGCTGATGCCCGAACTTCACCTTGCCGCGGATTCCCGCGACCTGGACCATCCTCCCGAAGACGTGCGCGAGCGGCAGGAACAGCAGGGTCGCCGCCTCGTCGCCGCGCCGGGAGTGGAACACCGGCTCCCAGCGTTCGATGACGGTGTCCGCCTCGTACATGAAGTTGCCGTGCGTGATGACACAGCCCTTGGGGCGGCCGGTGGTGCCCGAGGTGTAGATGATCGTGGCGACCGAGTCGGGTGTGACGGCCTGCCGGTGGCGGTGCACCATCTCGTCGTCGAGGTGCGCGCCCGCGTCGTACAGCTCGTGCACGGCGCCGGAGTCGAGCTGCCACAGCCGGCGCAGCTGGGGCAGCCGGTCGATGACGGTGGCGATCGTCATCGCGTGGTCCTCGTGCTCCACGACGGCGGCCGTCACCTCGGCGTCGTACAGCATCCAGAAGCACTGCTCGGCGGAGGACGTCGGGTAGACCGGCACGACCTGGGCGCCGATCGTCCACAGCGCGTAGTCGAACAGGGTCCACTCGTAGCGCGTGCGGGACATGATCGCGACCCGGTCGCCGAACCGGATGCCGCTCGCCAGCAGCCCCTTGGCCAGCGCGAGCACCTCGTCGCGGAACTCGGCGCTGGTGACGTCCCGCCACTGGCCGGAGTCGTCCTTGCGGCCCAGGGCGATGTGCAGCGGGTCTTCCTGGGCATGCTCGAAGACCACGTCGGCCAGACCGCCCACCGGAGGCGCCAACGCCAACGGAGGGATGGTGAACTCGCGCAAACCCCGCTCCCCGCTCCTCAGCGCTCCTGTCGAGTGACGTCCCGCACAGCGCCGTGAAAGCTACCCCACCCGGCCAGGGGGCGGGAGGGGGTGCGAAGGCGGGCATCGCTCCGGTCCACGCCGGTCAGCCAGGGACAAAGCGCTCACTTGAGGAAGGGCCGGACACAATCCTGACGGTTGAGTAAGTTTCGGTGCCGTAATCTCCACCGAATCTGTACGAGTGTGTCCTCTGACAGCGAAGTTGGACCGATTGCCAGTGAAGCTGGATGGAGCCCACGGCAGCTCCTCGGGGCTGGCGTGGGGAAGGTGCCTGCGCGGGAGGTTGGTCCTTTCGGCGGCGTTGAGTGGAAGCCTGCTGCTGGTAGCGGTGCCATGGGCGTGGTGTATCGCGTAGACAGCCGCTGTGAGGAGTGCCGATGCCTGAGCAGATCTTGCATGTGACCGACGCGTCGTTCGAGGGGGACGTGCTCAGGTCGGCCCAGCCCGTGCTGCTGGAGTTCTGGGCACCGTGGTGTGGGCCGTGCAAGATGATCGCCCCGCTTCTCGACGAGGTGGCCAAGGACTACGGCGACAAGCTCAAGGTTGCGAAGATCGACGTGGACCAGCACCCGGCTACGCCGGCGAAGTTCGGCGTCCGAGGCATCCCTACCCTGATCATTTTCAAGAACGGGGTTGTGGCGCTGACAAAGGTGGGTGCACTGTCGAAAGCCCAGATCACCGCGCTTGTCGACAGCCACGTCTGACCGGCACAGGTCACGCTCCCGACAGCCTCCGACCACGCCATAGTTGTCCAACTTGCTTGGCAATAGGTCCATGTTCAGTGACAGAGGGCAGTCTGGCCTCCGCGCCTGAACTGATCACCCATGGTCACGCCAGAGGTGTTACGGCCCCTGTCACGCTGCCTGTCACGCCCGTCGGGTAGCCACGCGGCAGCACCCGTTGAATGTCCACATTGGGGAGGTTCCAGGGACCGGATGGGTGCCGCCCGCAGCTGACGCCACTCGATGACCAGCTGACGCGCCGGCGACCTAGCGGTCAGCCGCCGAGTGCGACCAGGGCCGAAACTGGGTCGCCGTCGTTGGCACGCAGCAACTTGACGGCTTCCTCCCTGCTGACACCGCCCTGGATGGCGACAATGTCGATCTCGTGTTCGCTGAAATTTGCGTCCTCGTCAGCGTTTGCGTGATCGCTCATTCCCTTGACTCCTTTCAACGGCAGGCGCGGCCGGTCGGCTGCACACTGGTCCCAAACTAGGAGCACCTGCCTGCCACATGATCATTGCCGCAACGGATAGGCACGGACGAGCGACGATCCCGCGCCCAAATGGGGGGCGAGCCGCGCCCCGGCAAGGGATCGCACACGCCGGCCCCCACCCGCACGGCGAGATCACCCGTCGAGGTAGCCCAGCTCCGTGTCCGGTCTGCACGCCCCGCACGCCTTCACTCCGTCGGCGACCGCCCGCAGCGCTTCGTCCCGGCTCCGATGCCATGGACGCGCTTGCCGGAGTTCCAGCAGTCGCCGACGTGGACCTGGACCGGCGGCGCGTCTCGGTTCAGGCCCTGTTCCAGTAGCCAGCCGGGCGGCTTCGGCCGGTGCTCGCGTCCGTACGCCGGTTCGCGCTCCCGCTGCTCGGCCCGGGCGATCGCCTGCCGTACCTCGTCGAGGGTGAGCGCGAGCCACGTCTCCAGGGTGCGGTGTCCTGTGTCATCGAACCTTGAGCGCGTGCCATCGAAGTTTGACCGACACTTCCCTTGGTCAGGGCGCTACGGTGCCGTGCGGGTCTTCGGATCCTCACGCTCGACCGCGCAAGTCGTCAGTCGCCCAGCCGGCCCGGCTCGGCCATCGCGTCGGTTCCCTGGGTCGGTCGGCGCTTGGCTCGGCGGATCGTCCGAGTGATTTTCGTGCTCTGTCAGTGACGCGGGTTTCGTGTTGCACGTTCGTGAGTTGATCACTTTCAACCGCTCTGAAGGAGCCCTTCATGCGCATGCGTTCTGTGCTCATTACCACCGCGCTCACGGCGTCCGCTGTGCTCGGCAGTGCTGCCACGGCAAGCGCCGCCCCCGCCGACCCCTTGCATGCCCTCGCCGCCCTGCCGTTCGGAGCCGCAGACGCAATCCTCAACGGTTTGTTGAATGCGGGGGGGAGTCTCTTGGAAGCGCTCGGCTTGCTTAGCAACGGCGCCTTGGGCTTGCTCGGCTGACGTCTCCTGCCGTCGAGTGCCAGCCGCATGGCTTGGCGGTGTTGGGCCCCTGAGGGCACACAAAGCCTTCGGATCCTCACGCTCGACTGCGTCGGCCGTGCGGTTGCTCACCTGGGCCCGGCTCGGCCTCGTGAGGCTTGGACCTGCGGTGATCAAACTTCGATGACGCAAACGCGCGTTACTTGAGGTTCGTTGACAGGCGGCCAATGCTCGATGGCACACGACAATGGGCTCCAGAACCCCGCCATGGGGCCGATTCGGCGTGACAGCGTGACACCCCTGCTCAGCAGCAAAGCCGACCTGTCACACTCCGTGTCGGCTGTTCTGTGCCAGCGAAGCTTGATCGCGTGTCATCGAAGATTGGCGTGTCCCGGGGTGCGGCGAGCTTGGCGTGGCGTGCCCCGACGGCCGGGGGGGCTTGCGGCTTCGCGGGGTATGCGTCGACAGGGACGAGGTTGAAGTACTGGGTCGGCGTCTCGCTGTTGCACATCTCCAGCGTCGGAAACCCCCTCTCGACGGTGCCGTCCGTTGCCGGAGCCGTCAGGCAGCGCCCGTCTCCGCTCTTCAAGCGGGTGTGGGTTGTGCCGTCGTCCGCCGTCACCGCCTCCTGCTGGAAGCCCTGGTACGGGGACAGTGAGTCGTTGGAGGGGATGCAGGGTCGCACATACAGATAGTCGTCGCCGTACTTCCAGGTGCCCCCCAGGCACTCGCCGCGCTCGCCCGCACCGGCGCACCGGCCGCCGATGGCGACCTCGAGTTCGCCGGCCGTCTCGCCCAGGCCGACCCAGACGCCACGAACGCGCTCGCCGCCTGGCTCGACCACGTCCTCGCGCCCGCCGAACTGGCGGAAGCGGGAGCAGGCGAGGACGGTGCGCGGTGAGCGCGACGACCACGTGGTGGCCACATGGGTGCAGCCGACCGGCTGCGGCACCCGGTACGAGGATCTGACGGCCGAGCGGTCCGGCCCGTACTCGGGCCGCCGGCGATGTCCCCGGTTCGGCGCCGGGCGGCAGCCCGTGCAGGACCTCCGGGATGTGCCCCTCCCACCACAGGGCCTTCTCCCTCACCGGCGTCGGGAACGTCTCCAGCAGCGACGCCGCCGGCAGCGGCTGACGCACCGGGACGTCGACGGCCGCGAAGTCCTCCCCCTGCAGCAGCGCGGCCAACTCGACGGCGACCGCCGGCCCGTCCGTCTCGGCCAGCGTGACCGTCGTCGTGGTCACCGCGGTCACCGCGCGGACCTGCCCGCCGAAGCGGACCCAGGCCCCGACCTCGATCCCCGCCGGCCGCCGCATCCCGTTCACCGGCCCCGCGGAGACCGGCGGATTGTGTCACTCCGGTGCGTCACAGCCCCTTGCGCTCGGTGCGGCGCAGCCGGTCCCCGCCCGCCAGGATCGCCGCCGTCAGAGCGTCAGCCGCGCCCTGGGCGGAGGACCGGCGGCGGCCGTGGACGAGCACGAAGTCGACCTGGCCCAGCTCCGGCAGCCCCGCCCGGTCCGGGACCCGGACGAGACCCGGCGGGATGAGGCCGCGGGAGTGCGCCATCACGCCGAGGCCGGCCCGTGCCGCCGCGACGAGGCCGTTGAGGCTGCCGCTGGTGCACACCACCCGCCACTGCCGCCCCTGCCGCTCCAGCGCCTCCAGGGCGAGCGCGCGGGTGATGCCCGGCGGCGGGTAGACGATGAGCGGCACCGGACGGTCCGGGTCGAGCCGGAGGCGTTCCGCGCCGATCCACACCAGCCGGTCGTGCCGGACCAGCTCGCCCCGCGGGTCCTCGGGCCGCCGCTTGGCCAGGACCAGGTCCAGCTTCCCGGCGGCCAGCTGCTCGTGCAGCGTGCCCGACAGCTCGACCGTCAGCTCCAGGTCGACCTCCGGGTGCTCGTGCCGGAAGCCCTCCAGGATCTCCGGCAGCCGGGTCAGCACGAAGTCCTCCGATGCGCCGAAGCGCAGCCGGCCGCGCAGCCGGGTGCCCGCGAAGAACGCCGCCGCCTGCTCGTGCACCTCCAGGATCCGGCGCGCGAAGCCGAGCATGGCCTCGCCGTCCTCCGTCAGCTCCACCGAGTGCGTGTCCCGGGCGAACAGCGTCCGCCCGGCGGCGGCCTCCAGCCGCCGCACGTGCTGGCTGACCGTCGACTGCCGCAGTCCGAGGCGGCGCGCGGCCTGCGTGAAGCTCAGCGTCTGCGCCACCGACAGGAACGTGCGCAACTGGGCCGGGTCGTACATGGCGCCAGGTTATCGCGGAACGTGATGGCAGTGAGAGTGGTATACGGGATTCCCGATCGCCGGGTGGGGGAGCACGATGGAAGGGGGCCGCTGCGGCCCCGGACCGACCGAAGTACCAAGCAAGTGGAGCACCGTGAAACGCCTGCACTGGCCGAGCTGGATGCCGATCGACCCCTACATCCTGCTTCTCCTCGGGACGGTGGGCCTCGCCGCCCTGTTCCCGGCACGCGGGCCGGCCGCGGACGTCGCCTCCGGTGCCTCCACGGCCGCGGTGGCCCTGCTGTTCTTCCTGTACGGCGCCCGGCTGTCCACCCGTGAGGCGCTCGACGGCCTGCGCCACTGGCGGCTCCACATCACCGTCCTGGCCTGCACCTTCCTCGTCTTCCCCCTGCTCGGACTCGCGGCCCGCGGGCTCGTGCCGGTGATCCTGACGCACCCGCTCTACCAGGGCCTGCTCTTCCTGACGCTGGTCCCGTCGACCGTCCAGTCGTCGATCGCCTTCACCTCCATGGCCCGCGGCAACGTGCCCGCCGCCATCTGCGCGGGCTCCTTCTCCTCCCTGGTCGGCATCGTCGCCACCCCGCTGCTGGCCGCATCGCTGCTCGGCGGCAGCGGGGGCGGATTCTCCGCCGACTCGCTGCTGAAGATCGTGCTGCAACTGCTGGTCCCCTTCCTCGCCGGGCAGCTGCTGAGGCGCTGGATCGGCGGCTTCGTCACCCGCCACAAGCGGGTCCTCGCCCTGGTCGACCGAGGCTCGATCCTGCTCGTCGTCTACACCGCGTTCAGCGTGGGCGTGGTCCAGGGCATCTGGCGCCAGGTCAGCCCCGCGCGGCTGGGCGGCCTGGTCGTCGTCGAGGCGGTCGTCCTCGCCGTGATGCTGCTGCTCACCTGGTACGGCGGCAAGGCGCTGCGCTTCGGCCGGGCGGACCGGATCGCGATCCAGTTCGCCGGCTCGAAGAAGTCCCTGGCCGCCGGACTGCCCATGGCGAGCGTCCTGTTCGGCGCGCAGGCGGCGCTCGCCGTGCTGCCGCTGATGCTCTTCCACCAGATGCAGCTGATCGTGTGCGCGGTGATCGCCAAGCGGCGCGCGCGGGAAGCGGCGGCGGAGGTCAGCGCGGCGCAGCCAGCCGCAGCGACACGAACCGCGGTCGGTACAGGGACACGTTCCGGCTGAGCCGGTCGGCGGCGCCCGTCATCTCCAGCCAGTTGACGTCGTAGCTCAGGACGAGCCGCCCCTCACCGCTCAGCACCGGATGCGCCTGCGGGTTGTAGGCGGCCACCTGCCCCTGCGGCAGCGGCGGGCTGAACTCCTTCGCCGGACCGTGCCACGGCCCGGCGGGGGAGCAGGCCCAGTAGGACGCCACGGTGGTCAGCCCCTTCGGGCCGGCGGCCATCGTGAACAGCACGTACGTGCCGCCGTCCCGGACGACCGAGAAGGCGCTGCCCACGCCCTTGCGCCGCTCGTCCCCGAGCACCGGCCGGGGCCGGGCCCGGGGCACCCACGCCGAGCCGCTCCAGTACTGCCATGCCGCCGGGTCCGCGAGCGCGCCCTCGGGGACCCGGGCCGCGTACGCGTGCGAGACGGGGCGGGCGGCGGGCCGGCCGTCGTCGCCGCCGAACACATAGGTCCAGCCGCCCTCCTCGACCAGCGTGGTGCCGAACAGCACCCGCCGGGACGGGTCGGCGACCGGCCGCTGGTCGAGCACCTCGGTGACCGACTCCAGGCGCAGCCCGGGCAACGACAGGGTGGCGACCTCGGTCGCGGTGGGCACGCCGTAGATCCAGGGGGACTGTCCCGCCGTGCGCACCCACAGCAGCACCCGGACGACCTGCTCGGAGGAACCGGGGGAGCGGGGTTCGACGCGGGCGGCGACCGGCCAGCGCCACTGGTTGGGCGCCGGGTCGGCGAACAGGGGGGCGGGCAGGGTGGATTCGAGGCGGCCGTCGCGCATCAGCACGGCGGAGTTGCGCACCAGCGGCGTGCCCGCGTCCCGCCAGGCGTAGGACTCGCCGTGCGGATTGGGCGGACCGTACACCCGGCCGAGATAGGTGTCCGAGAACAGCCACAGCACCCGGCCGTCCGGCAGCCGGACCGAGTGGGTGCCGTCACCGCCGGTCCAGTCGTCCGTGCGGCCCGGGTCGTCGCCGTAGCGGGCGAACTCGGCGGTGAGGCCGTCGTCCGCCTTCCAGGAGCCGACCGTCAGCGCCCGGCAGGCGTCGTCGTCCGGACCGTCGTCGCCGGGCAGGGCGATCAGCAGTGCGGCGCCGAGAACCAGGACCAGCAGCAGGCCGATCCCGGTTCCCGTGCGCTGTCGTGCACGTAATGCTCCTGAGTCGTCTGGCACGCCGTGTGACGTTAGTTGCTGCCGCGCACCTGGTCCATGGGCAGCCACAGCACCGTGCCCCGCGAGGCCGCGCCCGACGCGCCGGAGGCCAACTCCTGGTCGCTCAGGGCCCGGTTCCACACCCGGACGTCGTCGATCGCCCCCGTGAGGAACGCCCGGCTGTCCATGCGCTGGCCGATGTGCACGCCGAACGGGGAGTTGCGGCTGACCGAGCCCGGCACGTCCGCCGTGCCGATCGCCTCGCCGTCGAGGAAGAGCGTCAACTGCCCTCCGCCGCGGCGCAGGGCCAGGTGGTGCCAGCGGCCGTCGTTGTGGGCGCCGTCGGCCGAGACCGAGGCGGACCTGACGGTCGTCGCGCCGGACCGGGTGGTGATCAGCCCTCGGACCCGGTCGCCCGCCGGTTCCCCCCGCAGCCAGATCTGCGGCTGGGTGGTGCCGATGCCGCCCATCCACAGGAAGGGCTGCTCACCGGTCGTGGCCGTGTAGCGGAAGTGCAGCGAGGCCGTGAAGTCGCCTTCCCCGAGCGGGAGCCGGGACCGGTAGGGCAGCCGCACGGCGTCGTCGGTGCCGTCGAACGACAACGCACCGCCGCGGACACCGGCCGTGCGCCCGGCACCGCCGAGCACGGCCGCGGGCCTGGCGCCCGCCGCCGCGTCGCGCGTGGTCGGGTCGGCTCCCCGGCGCGGTTTCAGCCAGTCCTGCGTGAAGCGGGCGAAGCGGATCTCGTCGCGTGCGTCGACCGCGCCGCCCTCGTACAGCAGGCCCACCGCCCCGCCGCCCAGGGCCGCCATGTCGGAGTAGCCGGACCAGTCCGTGGTGACGACCGTGCCCCGGTCCACGCTCTCCCAGGTCCGTCCGCCGTCGTAGGAGGAGCGGACCATCATCGTGCGGCGGCGGTCGGGGTCGGCCGGGGCGGACAGCAGCATCCGGCCGCCGAGACGCAGGGTCGCGCCCTGGACCTGCGGGGTGTACAGGTCCGGAAGGTCGCGGAAGGGGGTGGCGAAGCTGTCGCCGCCGTCGAGGCTGAGGGTCTGGGAGCGGTGGCCCAGGTCGGTGCCGTCCTGCTCCCGGCCGCTGACGAGCAGGGCGCCGTCGGCGCGTTCGGTGAGCGTCACCTCGGACGGCTTCTGCCGGAACATGCCGTCCTGCGCTATGGGCCAGGTGTCCGTGGCACCGACCCGCCAGGAGTCGCCGCCGTCGTCGCTGACGACGAGCGCGGCGTGATTGGCGGAGACCCGGCTGCCGTTCCACGTCTCGCTGTTGACGCCGAACACCAGTCGCCCGGCGTGCTTGCCGCGGGTCAGCTGGATACCGTGCACGGGCCCGGTCGCGTACCAGGAGTTCCAGTGCTCGGGCAGGATCTCGCCGCTCAGATCGCGCGGCTCCGACCAGGTCCGGCCGTCGTCGTCGCTGTACTGAAGGTGCGGGGTGCGGTCGCAGGGGACGGAGCAGTTGCCGGCGTCCGTGCGGCCGGTGTTGAACGTCTCGGCCAGCAGGATCCGTCCCGTCCTGCGGTCCACGACGGGCGCCGGGTTGCCATGCGTGTCGCCCGCGCCCTCGGTGACCACCTGGAGCGGCCCCCAGGTGCGGCCGCCGTCGGTGGAGCGCTTGAGGACGATGTCGATGTCGGCGGCGTCACCGCAGTTGAGGACGCGGCCCTCGGCGAAGGCGAGCAGCGTGCCCCTGGTGGTGCGCACGATCGCCGGGATCCGGAAGCAGGCGTAGCCCGGGTCCCGGGACGCCTTGAAGAGCACCTGCTGGTCGAACTCGTGTACTGCGGAGGCTGATTGGCCGTGCGCCGGAGCGGTGGGCGCGAGCAGTGCCCCGGCGGCGACGGCGGCGGTCAGGGTGGATCTCAGACGTGCGCGAAGACTTGACGGCATGGTGCGGCCTGCCCTTCATGCGTCTGCCGGCTGGTGCGTCTGTCGGCTGGACCACCCGGGCATGGGAAAAGACATCCGGTCATCCAGACATCCCATGTCCAATGTGTGGGCCACAGACGGTACTTGGGTTCACGAACCCCCCACAAGAAGCGTGCGTCAGGGGATCAGGACGACCTTGCCCAGGTTGGACCGGCCCTCGATCTCCCCGTGCGCCTTCGTCGCGTCCTCCAGGGCGAACGCCCCGTGCACGGCCGGTCTGAGCTCCCCCGCCGCGAACAACCGCCACAGCTCCTCGCGCCACTGCTCGTACAGCTCCGGCTTCCCGCGGGCGACCCGGGCCATCTGGAACCCGATCACCGACTTGGCGTCCACGAGCAGGTCGTACGCCTGGATGGTGCCGCCGCCCGAGCTGTACGCCACCAGCCGCCCCTCGGGGACGAGCGCGTGCAGGGCCGGGGTGAGCAGCTCTCCGCCGACCGCGTCCAGGACGTAGTCGACCGGTGTGCCCCAGCCGGTGTCGCCGTACGCGATGACGTGGTCGGCGCCGAGGGCCCGGACGAAGTCGGCCTTGGCGGGGTCGGAGACGGCTCCCACGACCCGTCCGGCGCCGCGCGTCCTGGCCAGCTGCACGGCCAGGTGACCGACGCCGCTCGCGGCCGCGGTGACCAGGGCCGCCTCGCCCGGCTGGGGGCGGGCCGCCTCCAGGGCGCCGAGCGCGACCAGGCCGCTGCGGACCAGGGCGACCGCGTCGACGGCGCCCGCGTCCGCCGGAATCGGAGAGGCCATGGTTTCGTGCAGCAGCGCGAAGTCGGCGTAGCCGTGGCCCAAGCACAGGCCCGTCACCCGGTCGCCGGTGCCGAAGCGGGTGACGCCCTCACCGACGGCCGCGACCTCCCCGGCGACCTCGCCTCCGAGGGGCCCGGGCTCGTCCGCCTCGCTGACCTTGCGGACGACCGGGAGCGTGACGCCGATCGCCTCCGCGCGCACGAGCAGCTCCCCGGGGCCCGGTGCGGGCAGCGGTGCCTCTTCCACGAACAGGGGGCCGCCTCGGGATTCGTAGCGGACGCGGCGCATCGCACCCTCCGGAGTCGTTGGTGATCCCAACGGATTCATTGGGGAGACCAACGGTATAGGAGGATCATAGGAAGAACCAACGATGGTGTGGTTAGGCTGCGGCCATGTCGGAAGCCCCCCTCACCGCGATCCGCTCCCTGCCCAGCTGGCTGCTCGGCCGTGCCGCCGCCCGCGGGAGGGCCCTGGTGGCCGCGGCGCTGGCCGAGGAGGACATGCGGATGTGGCACCACGTGGTGCTGTCCGCCGTCCGCGACCTCGGGCCCGTCGCCCAGGCCGACCTCGGCCGCGGCGTCCGGCTGGACCCGAAAGACCTGGTCGGAGTCCTCAACGACCTCCAGGCGGCGGGCCTGGTGGTACGCGAGCCGGACCCACGGGACCGCCGCAAGAACGCGGTGTCCCTCACCGCGCGGGGAGGCCGGCTGCTGAAGCGCTGCGAGGTGGCGGCCCGCGCGGCCAACGACGAACTGCTCGCACCGCTGTCGGCGGCCGAGCGGGAGCAGTTCATGGCCATGCTGCTCCGGATATCCGCCACGGCCGACTAGGCGGGACGCCCCGGGCAGGCCGAGACGGGGCCCCTGCGGCGCAGGGGGCGCTCCCCGCCGGTCGGGGCCCCGCCGCCGTGTCGCGGAGGGAACCTGTTCAGCCCTGGGCGGCCGCGGCCCGCAGAGCGATCCGGTCCTCACCCGCGTACACGTTCATGGAGCTGCCCCGCAGGAAGCCCACCAGCGTCAGACCCGTCTCGGCCGCGAGGTCCACCGCCAGCGAGGACGGCGCCGACACGGCCGCCAGGACCGGCATGCCGGCCATCACGGCCTTCTGCGCCAGCTCGAAGGAGGCCCGGCCCGAGACGAGCAGGATCGCCCGGGACAGCGGCAGCTCCCCGTTCTGCAGGGCACGGCCGACCAGCTTGTCGACCGCGTTGTGCCGGCCCACGTCCTCCCGGACGTCCAGCAGCTCGCCCTCCTCCGTGAACAGGGCCGCGGCATGCAGGCCCCCCGTCCGGTCGAAGACCCGCTGGGCCGCGCGCAGCCGGTCGGGCAGGCTCGCGAGCAGCTCGGGGGAGACCCGGACCGGGGGAGTGTCGGCGATGGGGAAGCGGGCCGTGGTGCGCACCGCGTCCAGCGACGCCTTGCCGCACAGCCCGCAGGACGACGTCGTGTAGACGTTGCGCTCCAGCGTGATGTCCGGGACCACGACGTCCGGGGCCGTCTGGACGTCGACCACGTTGTACGTGTTCACCCCTCCCCCACTCTCGGCTCCGCTCGAGCGGGAGGTGCCCCCAGCCGTGGCGCCCGCGCAGTAGACGATGTTCCGCAGGTCCGACTGCGCGCCCAGCACCCCCTCGCTCACCAGGAAGCCCGCCGCCAGGGCGAAGTCGTCGCCCGGGGTGCGCATGGTGATCGCCAGCGGCTTTCCGTTGAGCCGGATCTCCAGGGGTTCCTCGGCGACGAGGGTGTCCGGGCGGCTGGAGACCGCGCCGTCGCGGATGCGGAGAACCTTGCGTCGTTCCGTGACTCGTCCCATGTCCTGATCAGTCCCGGTTCTGTACGTGCTGGTAGCCGAAGCGGCCCTTGATGCAGAGGTTGCCGTGGGTCACCGGGTTGTCGTGCGGCGAGGTGACCTTCACGATCTCATTGTCCTGCACGTGCAGCGTCAGGTTGCAGCCCACTCCGCAGTACGCGCACACCGTGGTCGTCTCCGTCTGGGCGGACTCGTCCCAGGTGCCCGCCGCCCGCATGTCGAACTCGGACTTGAACGACAGCGCGCCCGTCGGGCACACCTCGATGCAGTTGCCGCAGTACACGCACGCCGAGTCGGTGAGCGGCGCGTCGTGCTCCACCGCGATCCGGGCGTCGAAGCCGCGCCCCGCGACCGAGATCGCGAAGGAGTTCTGCCACTGGTCGCCGCAGGCGTCGACGCACTTGTAGCAGAGGATGCACTTGCCGTAGTCGCGCACGTACAGGTCGTTGTCGACCTTCGGCTCCTCGTTCAGCCGGGCCGCGTCCGGGCCGAAGCGGTCCGGTTTCGCCTCGTACTCCCTGAGCCACCCGGCGACCTGCGGGGTCGTCGACAGGTCGACCGAGGACGCGAGCAGTTCCAGGACGACCTTGCGGCTGTGCCGGGCGCGCTCGGTGTCCGTGCGGACCTCCATGCCCGGCTCCGCCTTGCGCGAGCAGGCCGGCACGAGCGTCCTGGACCCCTCGACCTCGACCACACAGACCCGGCAGGCGTTCTTCGGGCGCAGGGTGTCGCCCTCGCACAGGGTCGGGACGTCCTTCCCGGCCACCCGGCAGGCGTCCAGGACGGTCGAGCCCTCAGGGACCCGGGCCTCCTCGCCGTCGAGGGTGAACTCCAGCATGCGGCGCGGGATCCCCAGCGGTGTGACGGTCATGCGTACGCCCCCAGACGGTCGATGGCGGATTCCACGGCGTTCCACGCGGTCTGCCCGAGACCGCAGATCGAGGCGTCCCGCATCGCGCGGCCGACCTCCCGCAGCAGCGCGATGTCCCCGGCGGCGTCGGCGCCCGTGCGCTCCACGATCCGGTGCAGCGCCTCCTCCTGCCGTACCGTCCCGACCCGGCACGGCACGCACTGACCGCACGACTCGTCCCGGAAGAACTCCGCGATGCGCAGCAGCAGCCGGGGCAGGGGCACGCTGTCGTCGAAGGCCATGACGACTCCGGAGCCCAGGGTCGCGCCGGTATCGCGCGTGCCTTCGAAGGTGAGCGGGATGTCCAGCTCGTCGGCCCGCACGAAACCGCCCGCGGCTCCGCCGAGCAGCACCGCCCGCAGCCCCTCGCGCACCCCGGCCAGGGTGAGGACGTCCCCGAGCGTCGCGCCGAAGGGCACCTCGTAGACACCGGGCCGCTCCACGCTCCCGGACACGCAGAACAGCTTCGGCCCGGTGGAGCGGCCGGTGCCGATCGCCGCGTACGCCGGGGCTCCCATGGTCAGGATCGGCAGGACGTTCACCAGCGTCTCGACGTTGTTCTCGACCGTCGGCTTGCCGAACAGGCCCTTCTCCACCGGGAACGGCGGCTTGGAGCGGGGCTCGCCCCGGTAGCCCTCGATGGAGTTGAACAGGGCCGTCTCCTCACCGCAGATGTAGGCGCCGGCGCCGCGCCGGATCTCGATGTCGAAGGCGTACCCCTGCCCGAGCACGTCGTCGCCGAGCATTCCGCGGGCACGGGCCTGCGCGATCGCGTGCTCCAGCAGGCGCAGGGCGCGCGGGTACTCGCCGCGCAGGTAGAGGTAGCCCTTGTGGGCGCCGGTCGCGTACCCGGCGATCGTCATCGCCTCGACGAGCGCGTACGGGTCGCCCTCCATGAGCACCCGGTCCTTGAAGGTGCCCGGCTCCGACTCGTCGGCGTTGCAGACGACGTAGTGCGGACGGTCGGGCCGGGACGCCGTGGCCTGCCACTTGCGGCCGGTGGGGAACGCGGCGCCGCCACGCCCGACCAGGCCCGAGTCGGTGACCTCGCGGATCACCCCGGCGGGGCCCAGCTCGAAGGCCCGGCGCAGGGCGGTGCAGCCGCCGTGGGCGCGGTAGTCGTCGAGGGACGACGGGTCGACCACGCCGACGCGGCGCAGCAGCATCAGACCGTCCTGCCCCGCCTGGGGCACCGCCGGCGCGGCCGGTGTCTCCTCGGGCGCGGAACCGGGCGAGGAGGCGGCGAGTACGGCCTCCTCGACGGTCGCCGGCGCCGAGACCGCCGTACGGACGGGATCCCCGGCCTTGATCGCGAGCGCCGCGGGGGCCCGCTCGCACAGACCCAGGCACGGGCTGCGCTCGACGCTCACCCCGCTGCCGGGTCCCAGCCGCGCCTCGATCCCGGCACACAGCTCCGGCGCCCCGGCCGCCGCGCACGCCAGGTCCGTGCACACGTGCAGCACGGTCGCCGGACGCGGCTTGAGGGAGAACATGGCGTAGAACGTGGCGACCCCGTAGGCCTCCGCCGGGGGCACGGTCAGCCGCCGGCACAGGTAGTCGAGGGCGCCCTCGCTGATCCAGCCGATCCGGTCGTTGACGGCGTGCAGCCCCGGCAACAGCAGGTCGCGCCGGTCCCGGGCCGCACGTCCGCCACGGGCCCACCGCAGGTCGGCGGCTCGCATCTCGTCGCGGGCGGCGCCCTCCCAGGAGGACTCGGGAGGCCCGAGCAGGGCGTCGACGGCCGCCCGTTCCTCGTCCGTCGGTTTGCTGTCACCGAAGTGCAGGTCCACAGTGCGTCACCCCACGATGGTCGCGATGGGCAGCTTCTCGATCCGGATCGCCGACGCCTTGAACTCCGCCGTCCCCGCGATCGGGCAGTTCGCCTCGATCGTCAGGGCGTTGGTGTCCACCTCGTCGGGGAAGTGCATGGTCATGAAAGCGAGGCCGGGCCGCAGTGCGGTGTCCACCCACACGGGAGCGGTCACCGACCCGCGCCGCGAGGTCACCTGGACCTGCTCGCCGACCACGACCCCGTAGTGCTCGGCGTCCTCCGGGCTCAGCTCGATGAACTCGCCGCGCCTGAGCGGCGAGGCGTAACCGCCGCTCTGCACACCGGTGTTGTACGAGTCGAGCCGCCTCCCGGTGGTGAGCCGGATCGGATACCGGTCGTCGGTGAGGTCCACGGGCGGGTCGTGCTGCACGAGACCGAAGGGCGCGAGCGGGCCGCGCCGGGAGGGATCGGTCTCCCACAACCGGCCGTGCAGGTAGGTGGGTTCGAGGGCGTCCGTGCTCGGGCAGGGCCACTGGATGCCCTGGTGCTCCTCCAGGCGCTCGTACGTCATGCCGTAGTGGTCGGGCGAGACGGCCCGCAGCTCGTTCCACACCGTCTCGGCATCCGCGTACTTCCAGTCGTGGCCGAGGCGGGCGGCGAGGTCGCAGAGGATGTCGATGTCCTCGCGGGCCTCGCCGGGCGGGGCGACGGCCTTGCGGACCCGCTGGACCCGTCGTTCGCTGTTGGTGGTCGTGCCGTCGGTCTCCGCCCAGCCGGCGGTGGCCGGCAGGACGACGTCCGCGAGCTCGGCGGTCTTCGTGAGGAAGATGTCCTGCACGACCAGGAAGTCCAGAGCCTTCAGCCGCCGCACGGCCTGCTCGCTGTCGGCCTCGGACTGGGCCGGGTTCTCGCCGATGCAGTAGACGGCCTTGAGGCTGCCGTCCTCCATGGCCTCGAACATCTCCGTGAGGTTCAGGCCGTAGTGCGGCTGGATCACCGTGTCCCAGGCCGACTCGAACTTGAGCCGCACCTCCGGGTCGAGGATGTCCTGGAAGCCGGGCAGCCGGTTGGGGATCGCGCCCATGTCGCCGCCGCCCTGCACGTTGTTCTGCCCGCGCAGCGGTTGCAGGCCCGAGCCGTAGCGGCCGACGTGCCCGGTGAGCAGCGACAGGTTGATCAGGGCGCGGACGTTGTCGGTGCCGTTGTGGTGCTCGGTGATGCCGAGGGTCCAGCACAACTGGGCCCGCTCCGCACGGGCGTAGGCGTGCGCCAGCTCGCGGATCGCCGCCGCCGGTACGCCCGTCACCTTCTCGGCGAGCGACAGGGTCCATGGCTCGACCAGGGCCTTGTACTCCTCGAAGCCGCTGGTCGCCCGCGCGATGAACGCCTCGTTGGCGAGCCCCGCGTGGATGATCTCGCGGCCGATCGCGTGGGCCATCGGGATGTCCGTGCCGACGTTGAGCCCCATCCAGCTCTCCGCCCACTCGGCGGTCGAGGTGCGGCGCGGATCGACCGCGTACATCCGGGCGCCGTTCCTGATCCCCTTCAGCACGTGCTGGAAGAAGATCGGGTGCGCGAAGCGGGCGTTGGAGCCCCACATCACGATGACGTCGGTGTGCTCGATCTCCTCGTACGACGACGTGCCGCCGCCGGAGCCGAACGCCGCCGACAGGCCCGCCACGCTCGGGGCGTGACAGGTGCGGTTGCAGGAGTCGACGTTGTTGGTGCCCATCACGACGCGGGCGAACTTCTGCGCCACGTAGTTCATCTCGTTGGTGGCGCGGGCGCAGCTGAACATGCCGAAGGCGTCGCGGTTGCGTCCGAGGCCCAGGGCGGCCCGGTCAAGGGCCTCCTCCCAGGTGGCCTGCCGGAACGGCTCGTCGCGGGAGTCCCGGACGAGCGGGTGCGTCAGACGGGTGTAGGTCTTCGGTTGCCGTTTCCTCATGCGGCGCTCCTCAGCGCGAGCAGGTCCGAGATGGCGTGCACGGTGCGCAGGGTGGGCACCTCCACGCCGGTGATCTCCGCCAGCTCGACGACCGCCGCGAGCAGCACGTCCAGTTCGAGCGGCTTGCCGCGCTCCAGGTCCTGGAGCGTGGAGGTGCGGTGGTCGCCGACCCGCTCGGCACCGGCGAGTCGGCGCTCGATGGAGACCCCGGCCTCGCAGCCGAGGGCCTCGGCGACCGCCAGCGTCTCGGTCATCATGATCTCGATGACCTTGCGGGTGCCGCCGTGCAGGCACATCTGCCGCATGGTCGCGCGGGCCAGTGCGCTGATCGGGTTGAACGAGATGTTGCCGAGCAGCTTGACCCAGATGTCGCTCCGCAGATCGGGCTCGACCGGGCACTTCAGGCCGCCCGCCCGCATGGCCTCGCTGAACGCGAGGCAGCGCGCGGAGCGGCTGCGGTCCGGCTCACCGATGGAGAACCGCGTGCCCTCCAAGTGGCGTACGAGACCCGGGCCTTCGAGTTCGGTCGCGGCGTAGACGACACAACCGATGGCCCGTTCGGGCGCGAGCACCGCACTGACCGCGCCGTCCGGGTCGACACTCTCGACACGCCGGCCGTCGTACGGGCCGCCGTGCCGGTGGAAGTACCACCAGGGGATGCCGTTCTGGGCCGCGACGACCGACGTCGTCTCGTGCAGCAAAGGCGCGATCAGCGGCCCGCACGCCGCGTACGCGTTGGCCTTCAGGCCCAGGAAGACATGGTCGACCGGGCCGACTTCGGCCGGGTCGTCGGTGGCGTGGGGGTGCGCGGTGAAGTCGCCGCGTGGGCTGCGCACCCGGACTCCGTGCTGCCTCATGGCCGCCAGATGCGGTCCACGGGCGATGAGATGCACCTCGGCACCCGCGCGGTGGAGCGCGGCGCCGACGTAGGCGCCGATGGCGCCGGCGCCGAGAACTGCGACTTTCACGGGAACACTCCGTTCGGTTTGAGGGATACCGCGGAGGTGGCTGCCGTCCGGCCGCCCGACGGGTCGCGTATGGCTCGCGGACGGCTTGTGTCGACGAAATATTGTCTACAGTATGGAGGTTGGGGCGGCAAGGGTTCGTGCGCCGACCGTTCGGCGCATGCTGGATACCGCTCACCGCATACCGTCGACGCGCCGCCTTCTCAACTCCCCCGCGGATCCCTACCGTCCGGGGTTCATGAGTCCCCCAGTCGCACCCCCGGGCTGGAGCCGCTGGCTCGTTCCGCCCGCCGCTCTCTCCGTCCATCTCTCCATCGGCCAGGCCTACGCCTGGAGCGTGTTCAAACCGCCCCTGGAGTCCGCGCTCGGCCTCAGCGGCACCCAGAGCGCCCTGCCCTTCCAGCTGGGCATCGTCATGCTGGGCCTGTCGGCCGCGTTCGGCGGCACGCTCGTGGAACGCAAGGGCCCGCGCTGGGCGATGGCCGTCGCCCTGGTCTGCTTCTCCTCGGGCTTCCTGCTCTCCGCGCTGGGCGCGTCCCTGGAGCAGTACTGGCTGATCGTGTTCGGCTACGGCTTCGTCGGCGGCATCGGCCTCGGCATCGGCTACATCTCGCCCGTCTCCACCCTGATCAAGTGGTTCCCGGACCGGCCGGGGATGGCCACCGGCATCGCCATCATGGGCTTCGGCGGCGGCGCGCTCATCGCCTCGCCGTGGTCGGCCCAGATGCTGGAGTCGTTCGGCGGCGACAGCTCCGGCATCGCGCTGGCCTTCCTCGTGCACGGGCTGTCGTACGCGGTGTTCATGCTGCTGGGCGTGCTCCTGGTCCGGGTGCCTCGCACCGAGAGGCCCGTGGAGGGCGGGCCGAGTGTTCTCGTCGGCCCGCAGGTCTCAGCGAACCAGGCCATCCGCACGCCGCAGTTCTGGTGCCTGTGGATCGTGCTCTGCATGAACGTCACCGCCGGCATCGGCATCCTGGAGAAGGCCGCGCCGATGATCACGGACTTCTTCGCGGACACCTCCACACCGGTCTCGGTGACCGCAGCCGCCGGCTTCGTCGCGCTGCTGTCCGCGGCCAACATGGCCGGCCGCATCGGCTGGTCGTCGACGTCCGACCTCATCGGCCGCAAGAACATCTACCGCGTCTACCTGGGCGTCGGTGCGCTCATGTACGCGCTCATCGCCCTCTTCGGCGACTCCTCCAAGCCCCTGTTCGTCCTGTGCGCGCTCGTCATCCTCTCCTTCTACGGGGGTGGTTTCGCCACGGTTCCGGCCTATCTGAAGGATTTGTTCGGCACCTACCAGGTCGGCGCCATCCACGGGCGGCTGCTCACCGCCTGGTCCACGGCCGGGGTGCTCGGCCCGCTGATCGTGAACTGGATCGCCGACCGGCAGGAGGAGGCGGGCCGGCACGGCGCGTCCCTGTACGGACTGTCCTTCGTGATCATGATCGGGCTGCTCGTCGTCGGCTTCGTCGCCAACGAACTGGTCCGGCCCGTCGACCCCCGCCACCACGTCCCCGCCCCGAAGGAGGCCGCCCGTGCCGAGCACCAGCAGTCAGAGTCCGCCTAGCCCGGACCGGCGGTGGCTGATCGCCTTCGCCTGGGTGTGGGTGGGTGTGCCGCTCGCCTACGGGCTGTATGAACTCGTCCGGAAGGCGACGCAGCTGTTCACCGGGTAGGCGCCGGTGCCCCGGGCGGACGTTCGACAGGTGCCCGGGCGTCCAGGGTGCTGACGGAAGCTGACAACCCCGGCGCCCGTTTCCTGTTGCCTTGGCTGCCGCCGTACCCGTGAGTCACTGATCAGACTGGGGGATCCGCTACCCAAGGCAACGAGGGGGATCCACCCAGATGAACGGCTCGCGCATCGCCGCCGTCGGCCACTACCAGCCCGCCAAGGTGCTCACCAACGAGGACCTGGCGGGCCTGGTCGACACCAGTGACGAGTGGATCAGGAGCCGGGTCGGCATCCGCACGCGCCACATCGCGGGCCCCGACGAGCCGGTCGACGAGCTGGCCGCCCACGCCGCCGCCAAGGCCCTGGCCGCCGCCGGCCTGAGCCCGGCCGACATCGACCTGGTGCTGGTCGCCACCTCCACCGCCATCGACCGCTCGCCCAACATGGCCGCCCGGGTCGCGGCCCGCCTGGGCATCCCGCAGGCCGCCACCATGGACCTCAACGTCGTGTGCGCCGGCTTCACCCACGCCCTGGCCACCGCCGACCACGCCGTCCGCGCGGGGGGCGCGAGCCGGGTGCTGGTCATCGGGGCCGACAAGATGTCCGAGGTGGCCGACTGGAGCGACCGCACCACGTGCGTGCTCGTCGGTGACGGAGCGGGCGCAGCGGTGGTGGAGGCCGCCGGCGAGCAGGGCATCGGGCCGGTGCTGTGGGGCTCGGTGCCCGAGATGGGCAACGCGGTGCGCATCGAGGGCACCCCGCCGCGCTTCGCCCAGGAGGGGCAGAGCGTCTACCGCTGGGCCACCACGCAGCTGCCGCCCATCGCGCGCCGGGCCTGCGAGCGGGCCGGTCTGGAGCCGGCCGACCTCGCCGGAGTCGTGCTGCACCAGGCGAACCTGCGCATCATCGAACCCCTCGCGGAGAAGATCGGCGCCGTCAACGCCGTCGTCGCGCGCGATGTCACGGAGTCCGGCAACACCTCGGCCGCGAGCATCCCGCTGGCCTTCTCGAAGCTCATCGAGCAGGGGGCCGTCGCCACGGGCGACCCGGTGCTGCTGTTCGGCTTCGGCGGGAACCTGTCGTACGCGGGGCAGGTCGTGCGCTGCCCCTGAGCCGCGGGGTGGTGTGACGCGGTCAACTCCCCGGAACGCTGGCTCTTGTGCGCCGTAGACTGTAGACGAAAGACAATCAATACTGACTCTGCGGCGATACCGGCTCGCGCCGCGCTGTGCACGGCCCTGCCGAGGAGGGGGACCGCGATGCTGTCGACAGGCCTGCCCCAAGGGGCGGTACCCAAGCTGGAACGCCCGGGTCCGCTGCGCGACCGTGTCTACGAGGCACTGCTCGAACTCATCACCACCCGTGCGCTCCAGCCCGGCCAGCACCTCGTCGAGAGCGAACTCGCCGGGCATCTCGGCGTCTCCCGGCAGCCCGTGCGGGAGGCGCTCCAGCGGCTCAACACCGAGGGATGGGTCGATCTGCGGCCAGCCCAGGGTGCGTTCGTGCACGAGCCGACGGAGGAGGAGGCCGACCAGCTCCTCACGGTCCGTACGCTCCTGGAGGCCGAGGCGGCCCGGCTCGCGGCGGCGGGCGCGAACAGCGCGGGCATCGCCGCCCTGGAAGCGCTGTGCGCTCAGGGCGAGAAGGCCGTCGAGGCCGACGACGTGGACGGGGCCGTCGCCATGAACGCCCGCTTCCACGCCAAGATCATGGAGCTGGCCGGCAACGCGGTCCTCGCCGAACTCGCCGCCCAGGTCGACCGGCGTGTGCGCTGGTACTACACGCCGGTGGCCCGGCAGCGCGGCCACCAGTCCTGGATCGAGCACCGCGAACTGATCGCCGCGGTCGCCGACCGGGACGAACAGCGCGCCACCCAACTGATGCGCGCCCACACGGAGCACACGCGCCGGTCGTACCACGCGCGTTCGCGCTCGTAGCGCCCCACGCCACCGCACGGCCGCACCGCGGGCACCCGTCACCGCTTCTTTGTCCTGTGAGTGGAAAAAGTGGTGGGCAATTCCTGCGCGACTTCTTCCCACCTCCGGCAGCCGCTGCTACGTTCCCTCCGAAAGCACGCCACCGAGGTGGCGGAGAACCGGCGCGCACAGGCCGATCGAGGCGGGGAGGGGCTCGTGAGACGTATGACCGCGCGACCCGCGAACGCCCACCAGGCCCGGCTGCTCAGGCTGTTGCGCGACGGCGGCCCCAACTCCCGTGCCCAGCTGGGCGATCAGGTCGACCTCTCGCGGTCCAAGCTGGCCGTCGAGGTGGACCGGCTGCTGGAGACGGGACTGGTCGTGGCCGACGGACTCGCCGCCTCGCGCGGTGGCCGCCGTTCCCACAACATCCGGCTCAACCCCGAACTGCGCTTCCTCGGCGTCGACATCGGCGCGACCTCGGTCGACGTCGCCGTCACCAACGCCGAACTGGAGACCCTCGGGCACCTCAACCAGCCCATGGACGTGCGCGAAGGTCCCGTCGCGGTCTTCGAGCAGGTCCTCACCATGGCCGCCAAACTGAGGGCCTCCGGGCTCGCGGAAGGGTTCGACGGCGCCGGCATCGGCGTCCCGGGCCCGGTCCGCTTCCCCGAGGGCATCCCGGTGGCACCGCCGATCATGCCCGGCTGGGACGGCTTCCCCGTGCGGGAGGCGCTCAGCCAGGAACTCGGCTGCCCGGTCATGGTCGACAACGACGTGAACCTCATGGCGATGGGGGAGCAGCACGCGGGCGTCGCCCGCACCGTCGCCGACTTCCTCTGCGTCAAGATCGGCACCGGCATCGGCTGCGGCATCGTCGTCGGCGGTGAGGTCTACCGCGGTACGACGGGCAGCGCCGGCGACATCGGGCACATCCAGGCCGTCCCCGACGGGCGCCCCTGCGCCTGCGGCAACCGGGGCTGCCTGGAAGCCCACTTCAGCGGGGCGGCCCTGGCCCGCGACGCCGTGGAAGCCGCCCAGCAGG
Source organism: Streptomyces sp. SID5643 (assembly GCF_009872555.1). Taxonomy (NCBI): domain Bacteria; kingdom Bacillati; phylum Actinomycetota; class Actinomycetes; order Kitasatosporales; family Streptomycetaceae; genus Streptomyces; species Streptomyces sp. SID5643. Next base: position 172,571 of record NZ_WWIC01000041.1, on the reverse strand, counting down.
GGCTCTCGGCCGAACTGGCCTCGCGGCTGGAGACGAACGGCGGCCTCACCGCCGTCGACGTCGCCGCCGCGGCCTCCGCCGGTGACGCCACCGCCCTCGACCTGATCCGCGAGGGCGGCAACCGTACCGGCCAGGTCATCGCCGGCCTGGTCAGCTTCTTCAACCCGGGCCTGGTGGTGATCGGCGGCGGGGTGACCGGCCTCGGTCACACCCTGCTCGCCGCGATCCGCACCCAGGTCTACCGCCAGTCGCTCCCGCTCGCGACCGGCAACCTGCCCATCGTCCTGGGCGAGCTGGGCCCCACCGCCGGAGTCATCGGCGGTGCCCGGCTCATCAGCGACCACCTCTTCTCACCCGCGTAAGCACCGAGTCCAGTACGGCGTACCAGCACCGCCCCGCGCAGTGTCCTGCTCCGCTTCGCTCCGCCCTGCCCTGAAACCGGCCCGCACGCCCGCCAAGGGGACCTCATGGCACCAGAACCACCGCTGCTCAGCATGTCCGGCATCACCAAGTCGTTCCCCGGAGTCCGGGCCCTCGACGGCGTCGCTCTCGACGTCCAGGCCGGTGAGGTGCACTGCCTGCTCGGCCAGAACGGGGCCGGCAAGTCCACCCTCATCAAGGTGCTGGCCGGCGCCCACCAGCCCGACACAGGCGGCATCCGCTGGCGCGGCGAGGAGGTGACGCTCCGTTCGCCGATCGCCGCCATGCGCCTGGGCATCGCCACCATCTACCAGGAACTCGACCTGGTGGAGCACCTGTCGGTCGCCGAGAACGTGCACCTGGGACATGAGCCGACCACCGCCGGGTTCGTCGTCCGCGGCAAGACGGCCAGGGCGTCAACAGCCGCTCTGCTCAAACGACTTGGGCACCCCGAGATCGACCCGGCACGGCTGGTCGGGGAGCTGTCCGCGGCCCAGCAGCAGATCGTGTCCATGGCCCGGGCGCTCTCCCACGACGTACGGCTCATCGTGATGGACGAGCCGTCCGCCGCCCTCGACCCGGACGAGGTCGACAACCTCTTCCGCATCGTCGGCGACCTCACCGCCGCGGGAGTCGCCGTTGTCTACATCTCGCACCGCCTGGAGGAGATCCGCCGCATCGGCGACCGGGTGACGGTGCTGAAGGACGGCCGGGCCGTCGCGAACGGACTCCCGGCCAAGTCCACCCCGACCCGCGAGGTCGTCGCCCTGATGACCGGCCGCAACGTCGAGTACGTCTTCCCCGGCCGGCCCGTCTCCCCGCCGCCCGGCGAACCCGTCCTGAAGGTCCAAAACCTGTCCCGGCAAGGGGAGTTCGAGCCCTTCGACCTGGAGGTGCGGCCCGGAGAGATCGTCGGCCTCGCCGGACTCGTCGGCTCGGGCCGCTCCGAGATCCTGGAGACCGTCTACGGCGCCCGCAAACCGACGAGCGGTCAAGTACAGGTCGACGGCAGGGCCCTGAAGCCCGGCAGCGTACGGGCCGCCGTCCGGGCCGGACTCGGGCTCGCTCCCGAGGAACGCAAGGCGCAGGGCCTGCTGATGCTGGAGTCGGTCACCCGCAACGTGTCGGTCTCCTCCATGTCCCGCTTCGCACGCGCCGGCTGGATCGACCGGGGCGCCGAACTCGGCGCCGCCCGGGCCGCGACCCGCGAGCTGTCGCTGCGGCCCGACAACCCGTCCGTGCCCGTGCGCACCCTGTCCGGCGGCAACCAGCAGAAGGCGGTCCTCGCCCGCTGGCTGCTGCGCGGCTGCAAGGTGCTGCTGCTCGACGAACCCACCCGCGGCGTCGACGTGGGCGCCCGCGCCGAGCTCTACGCGGTCATCCGCCGGCTCGCCGACGAGGGCCTCGCCGTGCTGCTGGTCTCCAGCGAGGTGCCCGAGGTGCTCGGCCTCGCCGACCGCGTGCTGGTGCTGCGCGAGGGCCGGGTCGTCCACACGGCACCCGCGCGCGAGCTCGACGAACACCGCGTACTCGACCTGGTCATGGAAGGAAGCCCGGCGTCATGACGCAGCCCGTCTCCCCGCCGCTGGACAGCAGCACCGACAAGGTGCCCCAGGTCCGGCCCCCCGCCTGGCGCGGCCTGCTGTTCCGCGCCGACGTCCGCACGCTGTCCCTGCTCGGCGTACTCGCCGTGCTGATCCTCATCGGCGGCATCACCAAGCCCGACGAGTTCCTCGACACCCGCAACCTGCAACTCGTCCTCACCCAGGCGTCGGTCATCGGTGTCGTAACCGTCGGCATGACCTTCGTCATCATCTCCGGCGGCATCGACCTGTCGGTCGGCGCGATCGTGGCGCTCGCCTCCGTGTGGGCCACGACCGTCGCCACCCAGGAGTACGGCTTCGCCGGCATCCTCTTCACGGCGGTGGTCGTCGGCGTCGGCTGCGGCCTGGTCAACGGGGTGCTCATCGCCTACGGCGCGATGGTGCCGTTCATCGCCACCCTCGCGATGCTGGCCTCGGCCCGCGGCCTCGCCCTTCAGATCACCGACGGCAAGACGCAGATCGTCACCGTGCCCTCGGTCCTGGACCTCGGCGAGCGCGACGCCTACGTCCTCGGCATCCCGCCCCTGGTCATGGTGTTCGCCGTCGTCACGGTCATCGGCTGGCTGGTGCTCAACCGCACCACCTTCGGCCGGCGCACCGTCGCCGTCGGCGGCAACCCGGAGGCCGCCCGGCTCGCCGGGATCGACGTCCGCCGCCAGCGGCTCTACCTCTACCTGCTGTCCGGACTGTGCTGCGGCATCGCCGCCTTCCTGCTGATCGTCCTGGCCGGCTCCGGCCAGAACACCAACGGCAACCTCTACGAACTCGACGCCATCGCCGCCGCGATCATCGGCGGCACCCTCCTCACCGGCGGGCGGGGCACCATCACCGGCTCCGTGCTCGGCGTCCTGATCTTCACCACGATCACCAACATCTTCGCCCTGAACAACCTGCAGAGCGACGTCCAGCAGATCGCCAAGGGCGCGATCATCGTCGCCGCCGTGCTGGTCCAGCGCCGTACCGCGAGCACGACCTGAGGAAAGGGATCCCCGCCATGCCAGAGATCACGAGCCGCAGAGGGCTGCTCTTCGGGGCCGCCGCCGTCTCCGCCGGTGCCCTCATCACGGGGTGCACGAGCAACGAACCGTCCGACTCCGGGGACGAACCGGCCGGCAAGGACCAGCCGGTGGCCGACGACAAGCCCGGCAAGCAGGTCACCATCGGCTTCGCCGGACCCCAGGCGGACCACGGCTGGCTCAACGCCATCAACGACAACGCCAAGAGCCGCGCCGAGAAGTACTCCGACGTCACCCTGGAGATCACCGAGGGCTCCAACGACACCGCCCAGCAGATCGGCCAGATCGAGACCCTCATCAACAAGAAGGTCGACGTCCTGGTCGTGCTGCCCGCCGACGGCAAGGCCCTCACCCAGGTCGGCCTGAAGGCCATGCGTGCCGGCATCCCGGTCGTCAACCTCGACCGGATCTTCAACACCCCGCAGGCGTACCGCTGCTGGATCGGCGGCGACAACTACGGCATGGGTCTCAACGCCGGGCACTACATCGGCGAGAAGCTCAAGGGCAAGTCCGGCGCCCGCGTCATCGAACTGGCCGGCCTGGACAACCTGGAGCTCACCAAGCAGCGCACCCAGGGCTTCGACGACGCCCTGAAGAACTACCCCAACATCAAGAAGGTCGCCCGGCAGGCCGCCGAGTTCACCGTCGAGTCCGGGCAGGCCAAGATGGCCCAGCTGCTCCAGGCCCAGTCGAAGTTCGACGCGCTGTGGAACCACGACGACGACCAGGGCGTGGGCGCGCTGCGCGCCATCGAGCAGGCCGGGCGCGACGACTTCCTGATGATCGGCGGCGCCGGCGCGCTCTCCGCCTTCCAGGCCATCAAGCAGGACGACGGCGTGCTCAAGGCGACCGTGCTCTACCCGCCGACCATGGCCGCCTCCGCGATCGACCTCGCCCGTGCCCTCGGCCAGAGCAAGGGCATCGGAGGCCTCGCCGAGTTCGAGATCCCGTCGTCGCTCACGCTCTACTCGGCCGTCGTCGACAAGACCAACGTCGACCAGTACATGTCCACCGGCTTCAAGTGAGCCGCCCCGCACCCCCCACGTGCGCCACCCCGACCAGGACGAGGAGGACACCCGTATGGGACAGCCGCAGGAGCAGCCAGAGGGGACCGAGGCAGGCAAGCCACCCCTGCGCGTGGGGATGGTGGGCTACGCCTTCATGGGCGCCGCCCACTCCCAGGGCTGGCGCACCGCGGGCCGCGTCTTCGACCTGCCGCTGAACCCCGTGCAGGCCGTGATCTGCGGCCGGGACGCCACCGCCGTCCGCGCGGCGGCCGACCGGCACGGCTGGGCCTCCACGGAGACCGACTGGCGGGCCCTCGTCGAACGGGACGACGTCGACCTCGTCGACATCTGCACCCCCGGCGACAGCCACGCCGAGATCGCCCTGGCCGCCCTGGCCGCGGGCAAGCACGTGCTGTGCGAGAAGCCCCTGGCCAACACCGTCGAGGAAGCCACCTCGATGGTGCTGGCGGCCGAGGAGGCCCACGCACGCGGCCAGGTGGCGATGGTCGGCTTCAACTACCGCCGGGTGCCCGCCACCGCCCTGGCCCGCCGCATGGTCGCGGAAGGCCGCCTGGGCCGGCTGCGGCACGTGCGGGTGACGTACCTCCAGGACTGGCTGGTCGACCCGCAGTTCCCGCTGACCTGGCGGCTGCGCAGGGAGCAGGCCGGCTCGGGCTCGCTCGGCGACCTCGGGGCGCACATCGTCGACCTCGCGCAGTACCTGGTGGGGGAGCCGCTGGCGGGCGTCTCCGCGCTGACGGAGACCTTCGTAAGGGAGCGGCCCCTGCCCATCGGAGCGACGAGCGGACTGTCCGCCGTCACGTCCGCCGGCACCGGCCAGGTGACCGTCGACGACGCCGCCCTGTTCACGGCCCGCTTCCCCTCCGGTGCCCTCGCCTCCTTCGAGGCCACCCGCTACGCCACCGGCCGCAAGAACGCCCTGCGCATCGAACTCAACGGCGAGCGCGGCTCGCTCGCCTTCGATCTGGAGCGGCTCAACGAGCTGTCCTTCCACGACGGCGCCGAGCCCGGCGCCGAGGCCGGCTTCCGCCGCATCCTCGTCACCGAACCCGACCACCCCTACCTGGACGCCTGGTGGCCGCCGGGCCACGGCCTCGGCTACGAGCACACCTTCGTCCACCAGGCCCGCGACCTCGTCCACGCCATCGCCGAGGGCCACCGCCCCGAACCCTCCTTCGCCGACGGGCTGCAAGTGCAGCGCGTGCTCGCGGCGGTGGAGGAGAGCGCCGAGAAGAACTCCGTCTACACGCCGATCGCGGTCTGAGGAGGCCCCTTTCGATGCCGCGCACTTTCACGCTCTTCACCGGCCAGTGGGCGGACCTGCCCCTGGAGGAGGTCTGCCGCCTGGCCCGCGACTTCGGCTACGACGGTCTCGAACTCGCCTGCTGGGGAGACCACTTCGAAGTCGACAAGGCACTGTCCGACCCGGGGTACCTCGACGGCCGCCGGGCCCTGCTCGACAAGTACGGCCTGAAGTGCTGGGCGATCTCGAACCACCTGGCCGGCCAGGCCGTCTGCGACGCCATCATCGACGAACGTCACCAGGCCATCGTGCCCGACGTGGTGTGGGGCGACGGGGACCCGGAGGGGGTCAGGCAGCGGGCCGCCGAACGCATGAAGGACACCGCCCGGGCCGCGGCCGCCTTCGGCGTGAACACCGTCATCGGGTTCACCGGCTCCGCCATCTGGCATCTGGTCGCCATGTTCCCGCCCGCCCCCGAAGCGATGATCGAGCGGGGCTACCAGGACTTCGCCGACCGCTGGAACCCGATCCTCGACGTCTTCGACGCCGAGGGTGTGCGGTTCGCGCACGAGGTCCACCCGAGCGAGATCGCCTACGACTACTGGACCACGCAGCGCGCCCTCGACGCCGTCGGCCGGCGCCCCGCCTTCGGTCTCAACTTCGACCCTTCCCACTTCGTGTGGCAGGACCTCGACCCGGTCGGCTTCCTCTGGGACTTCCGCGACCGGATCTACCACGTCGACTGCAAGGAGGCCCGCAAGCGCCTGGACGGACGCAACGGCCGGCTCGGCTCCCACCTGCCCTGGGGCGACCCGCGGCGCGGCTGGGACTTCGTCTCCGCCGGGCACGGTGACGTGCCGTGGGAGGACGTCTTCCGGATGCTGCGCTCCATCGACTACCAGGGCCCGGTCTCCGTCGAGTGGGAGGACGCCGGAATGGACCGCCTCCAGGGGGCGCCCGAGGCCCTGACCCGTCTCAAGGCCTTCGACTTCGAACCGCCCAGCGCGTCCTTCGACGCCGCGTTCAACAGCTGAATCACGCTCCCGGCACAGGTCGGGGACGGGGACCGGCAGTACCGCCGGTCCCCCCTCCGACCTGCACGGACCCTGCTTTGTCCCGGCTTGGGAGAAAGTGTGACCGAGTCCGGCTCAAGGGGTGTTCGCCCCGGACGGACGCGGTTACCGTCCTTGATGTGTTCAGGACACATGCACCTCCGGGGTGACGGCGCACCCCGGCGCCCGCACCGCACGTCTTCGCACCCACCCCGTACGGCCCACCCCGTTCCCGGAGGGACTTCGTGCACAGAACCAGACTCAGAAGCACCGCCACCCCCAGGCGGCCCGCACTGCGCACCACCGTCGCCCTGCTCACCGGCCTGCTCCTCGCCGTGGGCACCCCGGCCACCGTCGCCGGCGCCCACCCCGGCCACCCGGAGCACGACGAACCGGCAGCCGCCGAGGGCCAGTTCCAGCAGGTGCCGCTCGCCAAGGGCGAGCCCGAGACGGGCGAGCCGATGTCGCTCGCCGTGCTTCCGGACCGCAGCGTGCTGCACACCTCACGCGACGGCACCCTGCGCCTCACCGACCAGGCCGGCGTCACCAAGGTCGCCGGCAAGATCCCCGTCTACAGCCACGACGAGGAGGGCCTCCAAGGCGTCGGCATCGACCCGGACTTCAAGAACAACCGGGCGATCTACCTCTACTACGCCCCGCCGCTCGACACCCCCGCGGGCGACGCCCCGGAGACCGGCACCGCCGCGGACTTCAAGAAGTTCGACGGCGTCAACCGCCTCTCCCGCTTCGTGCTCAACGCCAACGGCACCCTGAACACGGCCAGCGAGAAGAAGGTCCTGGACGTCGCGGCCTCCCGGGGCATCTGCTGCCACGTCGGCGGCGACATCGACTTCGACGCGGACGGCAACCTGTACCTGTCGACCGGCGACGACACCAACCCCTTCGCCTCCGACGGCTACACGCCGATCGACGACCGGCCGAACCGCAACCCGGCCTTCGACGCCCGCCGCAGCTCGGGCAACACCAACGACCTGCGCGGCAAGATCCTCCGTATCAAGGTCGCCGAGGACGGCTCCTACACCGTCCCGGAGGGCAACCTCTTCGCCCCGGGCACCGAGAAGACCCGCCCCGAGATCTACGCGATGGGCTTCCGCAACCCCTTCCGGATGAGCGTCGACGACAAGACCGGCACCGTCTACGTCGGCGACTACGGCCCGGACGCCGGCGCCGCCGACCCCAAGCGCGGTCCCGGAGGGCAGGTCGAGTTCGCCAAGGTGACCAAGCCCGCCAACTTCGGCTGGCCCTTCTGCACCGGCGACAACGACGCCTACGTCGACTACGACTTCGCCACCAAGGAGTCCGGCGAGCCGTTCGACTGCGCCGCCCCGAAGAACACCTCGCCGTACAACACGGGCCTCACCGACCTGCCGCCCGCGCAGGCCGCCTGGATTCCGTACGACGGCGGATCCCTGCCCGAGTTCGGCAACGGCTCCGAGTCCCCGATGGCGGGCCCGGTCTACCGCTACGACCCCGAGCTGAACTCCAGCGTGAAGTTCCCCGAAGCCTACGACGGCGACTTCTTCGCCGGTGAGTTCGGCCGCCGCTGGATCAAGCGCATCGAGCAGAACGCGGACGGCTCCGTCGCGAAGATCAACGACTTCCCGTGGACCGGCACCCAGATCATGGACATGGAGTTCGGCCCCGACGGCGCGCTCTACGTCCTCGACTACGGCGTCTCCTGGTTCCAGGGCGACGAGAACTCCGCCCTGTACCGGATCGAGAACGCCGAGGATGGCTTCTCGCCGCTCGCCGAGGTGAGCGCCGACAAGACGTCCGGCGCGGCCGGCCTGAAGGTGCAGTTCACCGCCTCCGCCAAGGACGCCGACTCCACGAACCTCACCTACAGCTGGGACTTCGGCGACGGCACCAAGGGCGAGGGTCTCAACCCCACCCACCGCTACAAGAAGGTCGGCACCTACAGCGCGACCTTCACCGCCAAGGACCCCGAGGGCAACACCGGCAACGCCAGCATCCGGATCGTGGTCGGCAACACCGAGCCGAAGGTCAAAATCGACATCCCCGGCAACGGCACCCTGGCCGAGTTCGGCAAGCCCGTCCCGTTCAAGGTGGCCGTCACCGACCCCGAGGAGACCGTCGACTGCTCCAAGGTCAAGGTCACCTACAGCCTCGGCCACGACTCCCACGCCCACGAGCTGACCAGCGAGATGGGCTGCGAGGGCACCCTGACACCGCCCCCCGGTGACGGCGGCCACGACCCCAACGCCAACATCTACGGCGTCGTCGGAGCCGGCTACACCGACGGCGGGGCCAACGGCCAGGAAGAGCTGACCGGCACCGCCCGCACCGTCCTCCAGCCGCTGCACCGCCAGGGCGAGCACTTCACCACCCAGTCGGGCGTGTCGGTCATCACCAAGACCGGCGCCAACGGCGGCAAAACCGTCGGCGACATCAACGACGGCGACTGGATCTCCTTCACCCCCTACCGGTTCGACGGACAGAAGAAGATGACCGTGCGGGCCTCCTCCGGCGGCGCGGGCGGCTTCATCGAGCTGCGCACCGGCTCGCCCGACGGACCCCTGCACGGCTCGGCCTACATCCCGCCGACCGGCGGCTGGGAGACCTTCCAGAACGTCGACGTGCCCCTGCGGTCGCTGCCGAAGAAGACCACGGACATCTACCTGGTCTTCAAGGGCGGCGAGGGCGCGCTGTTCGACGTGGACGACTTCGAATTCTCCAAGGAGCCGTTCAAGGGCGGCAAGAAGGTCCTGGTCTTCTCGAAGACCGCCGGCTTCCGCCACGACTCCATCCCGGCGGGCATCACCGCCCTGAAGGAACTCGGCGGCCCGGCCGGCATCACCGTCGACGCCACCGAGGAAGCGCGGCAGTTCACCACCACCAACCTCGCCAAGTACGACGCGGTGGCCTTCCTGTCCACCACGGGCGACGTGCTCAACGCCGAGCAGCAGAAGGCGTTCGAGGACTACGTGGCGGGCGGGGGCGGCTACATGGGCATCCACGCGGCGGCCGACACCGAGTACGACTGGGAGTTCTACGGCGGCCTCGTCGGCGCCTACTTCGACTCGCACCCGGCCATCCAGAAGGCCACCGTCCGCGTCGAGGACCACGACCACCCGTCCACCGGGCACCTCGACGACGCCTGGGAGCGCACCGACGAGTGGTACAACTACCGCACCAACCCCCGGGAGAAGGCCAAGGTCCTCGCCACCCTCGACGAGACCACCTACCAGGGCGGCACGATGAAGGGCGACCACCCGATCGCCTGGTGCCAGAGCTACGGCGGCGGCCGCTCCTTCTACACCGGCGGCGGCCACACCAAGGAGTCCTACGCCGATGAGGCCTTCCGCGCCCACCTGCTCGGCGGCCTCCAGTACGCCACCGGCCAGGTGAAGGCGGACTGCAAGCCGGGCAAGGGCTACCGCAAGATCTTCAACGGCCAGACCCTGGACGGCTGGAAGCAGGCCGGACCCGGCAAGTTCACCGTCAAGGACGGCGTCATGGAGTCCGAGGGCGGCATGGGCCTGCTCTGGTACCAGGCCAAGGAGCTGAAGTCGTACTCGCTCAAGCTCGACTGGAAGATGCGGGGCGACGACAACTCCGGGATCTTCGTGGGCTTCCCCGCCTCCGACGACCCCTGGTCCGCGGTGAACAAGGGCTATGAGATCCAGATCGACGCCACCGACGCCGCCGACCGCACCACGGGCTCCGTCTACTCCTTCAAGTCGGCCGACATCAAGGCCCGTGACCAGGTTCTGCGGCCGCCCGGCCAGTGGAACTCCTACGAGATCAAGGTCCAGGGCGAACGCCTCCAGGTGTTCCTCAACGGAGTCAAGATCAACGACTTCACCAACAAGGACCCCCAGCGGAGCCTGACCGACGGCTACATCGGCCTGCAGAACCACGGCGCCGCCGACCATGTCTCCTTCCGCAACATCCAGCTCAAGGAACTGCCCGTCCAGGGCCAGTGAACGGCGGCGGGCGGGGGACGCCGGACCCCCGCCCGCCGTCTCCGTCCCTCCCCCCCCCCGGGGCTCGCGCACGATCAGGAGGCTGCCCATGTCCGCGTCCCTCTCCCGACCGCGTGTGGGGGTGTGGCTGATCGGAGCCCGCGGCTCCGTCGCCACCACCGTCGTCACGGGGTGCGCCGCCGTCACCGCGGGCCTGCACCCACCCACCGGCATGGTCACCGAGACACCCGCGTTCACCGACAGCGGCCTTCCGGCCCTGTCCGACCTCGTCTTCGGCGGCCACGACACCCTCGACTGCCCCCTGCCCAAACGCGCCGAGACCCTGACCGCCGGCGGTGTCCTCCCGCCGGGCATCGCCACCGCCGTCTCGGCCGACCTGGCCATCGCCGACCGCGAGATCCGACCCGGCGGCCCCACACCGGGGGACACCAGGAGCGAGGCCGAACTGATCACGGCCTTCGCCGACGACATACGCGACTTCGTGCACCGCCACGCACTGCAACGGGCCGTGGTGGTGAACGTCGCCTCCACCGAACCCGCCTCCCAGGGGCCCGGCGCCCCCCTTCCGGCCAGCACCCTCTACGCCCTGGCGGCCCTGCGCGCAGGCTGCCCCTACGTCAACTTCACCCCCTCCGAGGGCATGCACCACTCCGTCGCCGCCCGGGCGGCCGAGCACAGCGGCCTGCCGTACGCCGGCCGGGACGGCAAGACCGGGCAGACGCTGCTGCGAGCCGTACTGGGCCCGATGTTCGCGCAGCGGGCGCTGAGGGTCCGGGCCTGGTCCGGCACGAACCTGCTCGGCGGCGGAGACGGCGCGGCCCTCGCCGACCCGGCCGCCGCAGCGGCGAAGAACGCGGGCAAGGAACGCGTCCTCGCCGACACCCTCGGCTCCGTCCCCGAGGGCGAGGTCCACATCGACGACGTCCCTGCCCTCGGCGACTGGAAGACCGCCTGGGACCACATCGCCTTCGACGGCTTCCTCGGCACCCGCATGATCCTCCAGACCACCTGGCAGGGCTGCGACTCGGCCCTCGCGGCACCCCTGGTACTGGACCTGGCCCGCCTGACCGCCCGCGCCCACGAGGCAGGACTGTCCGGCCCGCTCGGCGCGCTCGGCTTCTACTTCAAGGACCCCGTGGGGGAGGGGCCCGCCGGGTTGTCCCAGCAGTACGAGGAACTGGTCCGCTTCGGGCAGAGGCTCGGGCGGGCCGACGAAGAGGCCCGTGGGGCGCGGTCGGTGAGGGACACCGGGGAGAGGGAGACGGGGGAGAGGGACACGGGGGAGAGGGCGACGGGGGAAGCGCTGTGACGCTGCGCCGAAGCCCTTGCGGGTGCCGCGACGGGGCGTCCGGGGGCGCTGCCTCTGGAGACGTTGTCAGTGGCACCGCTGGAGGCGTTGCCCGGGGTGTCGCTGATGGGGTTGCCCGTGGTGCTGACGGTGGCGTTGCCCGTGGTGTCGCTCATGACGTTGCCCGTGACTCCGACGGTGGCGTCGGTCGTGGTGTCGCTGATGGCACGGCCCCCTGCGCATGCGCAGGCCGTCGCTCGCGGCGTAGCCGGGCCTGGGCCGAACTCCTGCGTCTGCCCGCCTTGTTCAGCGTCCCGGGAGACGCCCTGGCCGGCGCGGCCGCCACCGGTTCGGCGCCCAGCCCCCGCACCCTGCTCGCCATCGGTTCCTCCCTCTGCCTCTATGAAGCCGGCATGGCCCTCAACGACTGGGCGGACCGCGACGTCGACGCCGTCGAACGCCCCCACCGCCCCCTGCCCTCCGGCCGTGTCCGGCCCGCCGCGGCACTCACGGCGGCCTGCACCCTCACCGGCGTCGGACTGGCCCTGGCCGCGCGCGCGGGCCGCCCTGCCCTGGCCGTCGCCGGGCCCCTGGCGGCAACCGTCTGGGCGTACGACCTCGGCCTGAAGCACACGCCCGCCGGACCCGTGGCCATGGGCGCGGCCCGCGGCCTCGACCTGCTCCTGGGAGCCGCGGCCACGACGGGCCATACCCGCCCCGCCCTGCCCTCCGCGGCCCTCCTCGGCACTCACACCCTGGCCGTCACCACGGTCTCCCGCCAGGAAGCCCGGGGCGGCTCACCGCTGGCCCCCCTGGCGGCCCTCGCGACGACGGCCCTGCTGACCCGGCAGGTGACGCGTCGCTCCGCCCCGCCGACGAGAGGCCACGGTGCGCCCGCCAGGGGGACTGGGACCGCCCATGCGCCGGCGGGTCCCCGAAGGCCCACCAGGCCCCCCGGGCAGGAGCCCGCGGCGCTGCTCACCACCGCTCTCGGAGCCGCCTACGCGGCGACGGCCGCCCGCCCCTACTTCCACGCCGCCCTGAATCCCTCGCCCCCTCTCACCCAACGCGCCGTCGGCGCCGGCATCCGCGCCACCATCCCCTTCCAGGCCACCCTGGCTGCCCGCTCCCGGGGCACGGCCACCGCCCTCCTCATCGCGGCCCTGGCCCCACTCGGAGCGAGGTTCGCGAAGAAGGTGAGCGTCACATGAGCTCCGAAGCCCCGACCTCAAAGAGCAGTGCGGCCAGGGCCTCACACACAACTCGGGCTGCTGCCTCACCCGCCTCGACCCACCTGCCCCAAGGGGTGCGGGGAACTGCCCGAACAGCCACCACCGGCCCGCAGCCGGACGCCGCCATCGCGCCTCTCGCCGCCCCGCAGGGCACCCTCCCTCCCCTCCGCTTCGGCTACGGCACCAACGGTCTCGCAGATCTCCGGCTCGACGACGCCCTCTCGCTCCTCGCCGACCTCGGCTACGACGGCGTCGGACTGACCCTCGACCACATGCACCTCGACCCGCTCGCCCCCGGCCTCGCCGCCCGCACCCGCCGCGTCGCGCAGCGGCTGGACGCGCTCGGGCTGGGTGTCGCCGTCGAGACAGGTGCCCGCTACGTGCTCGACCCCCGCCGCAAGCACGGCCCGTCCCTGCTGGACCCGGACCCCGACGGCCGGGCCCGGCGCACCGACCTGCTCGTCCGGGCCGTCCGGGTCGCCGCCGACCTCGGCGCGCACGCGGTGCACTGCTTCAGCGGGACCGTGCCGGAGGGAACCGACACCGACACCGCGTGGCAGCGCCTCGCCGAGTCCCTCGCTCCCGTCCTGGACGCCGCCGCCTCCGCGGGCATCCCGCTCGCCGTCGAACCCGAGCCGGGGCACCTGCTCGCCACCCTGGCCGACTTCCACCACCTCCGCCGTGCACTCGGCGACCCCGAACTCCTCGGCCTCACTCTGGACATCGGCCACTGTCAGTGCCTCGAACGCCTCTCTCCCGCCGACTGCGTGCGGGCCGCCGCCCCCTGGCTGCGGCACGTCCAGATCGAGGACATGCGCCGAGGCGTCCACGAACACCTCCCGTTCGGCGAGGGGGAGATCGACTTCCCGCCGGTCCTCGCGGCCCTCGCCACCACCGGCTACCAGGGCCTGACCGTCGTCGAACTGCCTCGGCACTCGCACGCCGGCCCTCACTTCGCCGCGCACTCCCTGCCGTTCCTCCGTCAGGCCGAGCGGACCGCGGCCACCGCGCCGCCCGGCCCCGCCGAGGCCTTTCAGCAGCCCGCGCCTCCCCACGGCGCTCCCTCCACCGACCCTGAAGGGAGCAGCAGATGAGCCACCCCCGCACCACTCCCACGGCGAGAACCGAGAGAGCCCAGGACGCGCCGAGCGCCAGAACCCACACCGGCGAAAACACTCCTGACGCCACCGCCACCGCCACCGCCACCGCCACCCACCCCTCCCTCACAGACCTCCGCCATCACCTCACCGCCCACCTGGACCCACCGGCCCGCGCCTGGCTCGACCACGCCCTCGACGAGGCGGCCGCCCACCCCGGCCTCCACGGGCCCATCTCCGTATGGGAACTGCGGCTGGCCGAAGCCGGCCGGCGCTGCGGCCCCGCACACGCCGACGCCGCACGGGTCCTGATCCTCGACGCGGCCCGCGCCGACACCGACGCTCTGACCCGGGTGTACTTCCAGGGCACCGCCGACGAGCGCCGAGCCGTGCTGCACGCCCTGCCCCACCTCGTGTCCGGCCCGGGCGCCCTCCCGCTGATCGAGGACGCCCTGCGCACCAACGACACCCGGCTTCTCAGCGCCGCCGTCGGCCCTTACACCGCCCGCCACCTGGCGGCCCACGCCTGGCGTCATGCCGTACTGAAGTGCCTGTTCACCGGCGTCCCCGTCGACCACGTGGCGGACCTGCCCCGGCGGGCCTCCGGCGACGGCGAACTCGCCCGCATGCTGGCCGACTACGCCGCCGAACGCACCGCCGCCGGCCGCTCCGTCCCCGAGGACCTGTGCCGCGTTCTGGACCTGACCGAGTCCGTCACCCCGGCTGCCCCCGGCACGGACCACCCCCACGGCAAGGAGTCCTGATGCGCATCTTCGACCCCCACATCCACATGACGTCCCGGACCACCGACGACTACGAGGCCATGTACGCCGCCGGTGTGCGTGCCGTCGTCGAACCCTCCTTCTGGCTGGGCCAGCCCCGGACCTCTCCCGCTTCCTTCCGTGACTACTTCGACTCCCTTCTCGGCTGGGAGCCCTTCCGCGCAGCGCAGTACGGCATCGCCCACCACTGCACGATCGCCCTCAATCCCAAGGAGGCGAACGACCCGCGCTGCACGCCCGTCCTCGACGAGCTGCCCCGTTATCTCGTGAAGGACAACGTGGTGGCCGTCGGGGAGATCGGCTACGACTCGATGACCCCCGCGGAGGACACCGCCCTCGCCGCGCAACTGCAACTCGCCGCCGACCACCAACTGCCCGCCCTCGTCCACACCCCCCACCGCGACAAGCTCGCCGGGCTGCGCCGCACGCTCGACGTCGTGCGGGAGTCCGCCCTGCCCGCGGACCGCGTCCTGGTCGACCACCTCAACGAGACCACCGTCAAGGAGGCCAGGGACAGCGGCTGCTGGCTGGGCTTCTCCGTCTATCCCGACACCAAGATGGACGAGGAGCGCATGATCGCGATCCTGCGCTCCCACGGGACCGAACAGGTCCTGGTGAACTCCGCCGCTGACTGGGGCAGGAGCGACCCCCTCAAGACCCGCAAGGTCGGCGACCTGATGCTGGCCGAGGGCTTCGACGAGGACGACGTCGACCAGGTGCTGTGGCGCAACCCCGTCGCCTTCTACGGGCTCAGCGGCCGCCTCGACCTCGACGTCACCGGCACGGAGGCCACCCACGAGGGCAACTCCATCCTGCGCGGGGTCCCGCGGGAGCCGCACGAGCCGGTCACCGGCTCCGGCACGCCGGCCCGCGTGACCTCCGCGGAGGCGTGAACCATGCGCTTCCGCCACCCCGACGGCTCCACTGTCCACCTCGCCTACTGCACCAACGTCCATCCCGCGGAGACCCTCGACGGCGTCCTCGCCCAGCTTCGTGACCACTGCGAACCCGTCCGTCGCCGCCTGGGACGCGACCGGCTCGGCATCGGGCTGTGGCTGGCGAAGGACGCCGCGCACGCCCTCGTCACCGACCCCTCCGCGCTGCGCGGGCTGCGCACCGAGCTGGACCGGCGCGGACTGGAGGTCGTCACCCTCAACGGCTTCCCCTATGAGGGCTTCGGTGCCGAGGAGGTCAAGTACCGCGTCTACAAGCCGGACTGGGCCGACCCGGAACGCCTCGACCACACCACCGCCCTGGCCCGCGTCCTCGCCGCGCTCCTCCCCGACGACGTCACCGACGGGACCATCTCCACCCTGCCCCTCGCCTGGCGCACCGCGTACGACGACGAGCGCGCGGACACCGCCCGCACCGCGCTGTGCACCCTCGCCGAACGCCTCGACGCCATGGAGGAGCTGACCGGCCGCTCCATCCGCGTCGGCCTGGAACCGGAACCCGGTTGCGTCGTCGAGACCACCCGCGACGCCATCGCCCCGCTCACCGCGATCGGCCACGACCGCATCGGCATCTGCGTCGACACCTGCCATCTCGCCACCTCCTTCGAAGATCCGCACGCCGTCTTCGACGCCCTCACCGAGGCGCGCGTCCCCGTCGTCAAATCGCAGCTCTCCGCCGCCCTGCACGCCGAACACCCCCATCTCCCCGAAGTCCGAGAGGCTCTGGCCGCCTTCGCCGAACCCCGCTTCCTGCACCAGACCCGCACCGCCACAGCGGCCGGGCTGCGCGCCACGGACGACCTCGACGAAGCCCTCGCCGGTCACGCCCTGCCGGACGCCTCACCCTGGCGCGCCCACTTCCACGTCCCCCTGCACGCGGCCCCCGCCACGCCCCTCACCTCCACCCTCCCGGTCCTGAAGTCCGCGCTGACCCGGCTCGTCGGCGGCCCGGCCCCGCTCACCCGCCACCTGGAGGTCGAGACCTACACCTGGCAGGCCCTCCCACCCGAGTCGCGCCCCAGGAACCGCACCCAGCTCGCCGAGGGCATCGCCGCCGAACTCACCCTCGCCCGCGACCTGCTGACCGACCTCGGCCTGAAGGAGCTGCCATGAGCACCGGTCCCCATGACCACCCGGGCCCGGCCGCCACGGACCGCCCCACCCCGCTCCTCGTCCTGGACGTCGTCGGCCTCACCCCCCGTCTCCTCGACCACATGCCCCACCTCAAGGCGCTCGGCCAGTCAGGTTCGCGCGCCCCGCTCGGCACCGTCCTGCCCGCCGTCACCTGCGCCGCCCAGTCCACGTTCCTCACCGGCACCATGCCCTCGGAGCACGGCATCGTCGGCAACGGCTGGTACTTCCGTGAACTCGGCGACGTCCTGCTGTGGCGCCAGCACAACGGACTCGTGGCCGGCGACAAGCTCTGGGACGCCGCCCGCCGCGCCCACCCCGGCTACACCGTCGCGAACATCTGCTGGTGGTACGCCATGGGCGCGGACACCGACATCACCGTCACTCCCCGTCCGGTCTACTACGCCGACGGACGCAAGGAACCCGACTGCTACACCCGGCCGGCCGCACTGCACGACGAACTCACCGCGAAGTTCGGCACGTTCCCCCTGTTCCACTTCTGGGGCCCTGGAGCCGACCTCGTCTCCAGCCGGTGGATCATCGACGCGACCCGCCACATCATCCGCACCCGGCACCCCGACCTGACGCTCTGTTACCTCCCTCATCTCGACTACGACCTCCAGCGCTTCGGCCCCGACGACCCGCGCTCCCTGAAGGCGGCCACCGACCTGGACGCCGCCCTGGCCCCGCTGCTGGACGACGCCCGCGCCGAAGGCCGCACGGTCGTGGCACTGTCCGAGTACGGCATCACCCGTGTGAACCGGCACGTCGACATCAATCGCGCCCTGCGCCGCGCCGGCCTGCTGGAGGTGCACACACAGGACGGGATGGAGTACCTCGACCCGATGGCGTCCCGCGCCTTCGCGGTCGCCGACCACCAGATCGCCCATGTCTACGTGCGCCGCCCCGAGGACCTCGACGCCACCAGGGCCGCACTCGACGGCCTGCCCGGCATCGCTGAACTCCTCGACGACGAGGGCAAGAAGAGCCACCACCTCGACCATCCGCGCGCGGGCGAACTCGTCGCCGTGGCGGAACCCGACGCCTGGTTCACGTACTACTACTGGCTCGACGACGACCGCGCGCCCGACTTCGCGCAACTCGTCGAGATCCACCGCAAACCCGGCTACGACCCGGTCGAACTCTTCATGGATCCCCTCGACCCGTACGTCAAGGTCAAGGCGGCCACCGCACTGGCGCGCAAGAAACTCGGCATGCGCTACCGCATGGCGGTCGTGCCCCTGGACCCCTCACCTATTCGCGGCAGCCACGGCCGCCTTCCGGCGAGCGACGACGACGGTCCGCTCCTCATCTGCTCCACCCCCCGTGCTGTCGGCGACCGCGTCGCGGCCACCGATGTGAAGTCACTGCTGCTCCGACTCGCCGGTCTCGCCTGAGGACACAGCTCTCAGTCCCGAACGGTCACAAGTGAAGCACTCACCACTGACAACGCCCCGCGATCACGAGGAGTTCCACGCATGAGCCGCTTCTCCCAGCCCGACCCCGAACTCGGCCACCGCCTCAGCAGACGAGGCATGCTCGGCGTGGCCGCCGGCGCCACCGCCGCCGCCCTGCTCGGCGCCGCGGCCCCGGCGACCGCCGCCACCGCCACCGCGTCCACCGGCACCGCGTCCGGCGCCAAGGGCAGGGGCCGCCCCGTCCTGCCGCCCGGCCGCCTCGGCATCCAGCTGTACAGCCTGCGCGACAAGGTCTCCACCCTCGGCTTCGGCCCCGTCTTCGCCGAACTGGAGCGGTACGGCTACGACGAGGTCGAGTTCGCCGGCTACACCCAGGGTTCGGCGGGCCCCATCACCCTCGCCCAGCTCAAGCGCCTGGCCCGCAGCCACGGTCTGAACCCGATCGGCAGCCACGTCGGCTACTACTCCTCCGACCCGGGCGCCTACACGTTCGCCCAGAACCTCACCAAGGTCCTCGACGACGCCCAGGCCCTCGGCCTGCGGCACATCGGCACGGCCGCCGGCCCGTTCCGCTACGGCTCGACCGTCGACGCCTGGAAGCGCGCCGCCGAGGACTTCAACACGTACGGCGCGGCGGCGAAGGCCCGGGGCATGAAGTTCTACCAGCACAACCACTCCGAGGAGTTCTCCTTCGCCACCGACAACCCCAAGGTCCGCCTCTACGACGTCCTGCTCAAGGAGACCGACCCCGACCTCGTGTACCTGGAGATGGACATCTACTGGGCGTACGTCGGCCAGTTCCGCTTCTCCAAGCGGCCCGACGGCACGCCCGCGCCCTTCGAACCGCTGAACTACGTCCTGCGGCAGCCCGACCGCTACCCGCTCTTCCACGTGAAGGACGGAGAGAGCGACCCGTCGAACCCGTACGGCTACCGCATGACCGACGTCGGCGACGGCGACATCGACTACCAGCGGTTCATCTCCGCCGTGACCCGCCTGCGCGGGCACCGCATGGCCCACCACTGGCAGGCCGAGCACGACAACCCGGCCGAGTCCTTCACCTTCGCGCGCCGCTCCAGCGCGCACCTGCACTCCCTGAGGGAGAAGTGCTGACGGCCCCACCTGTCCCGCCGGGGTGGCGGACGCGGGGATGGCAGTCGGTCGTTCGGAGAGGGGGACGGTGTACGGCGGCGGACGGTGCCGAGGGTCCGGGTGCCGCGGACGGATCCGGCGTCATGTCAGGTGGTGTCCTCGCCGAGCGGTTGCGGGTTGGGGGAGATGCGGCGCGTTTCCTTGTCGCGTCCCGGCGGGGTCAGGAACAGTGCCACGCAGCCGGCGAACAGGGAGATGGAGCCGGCCAGGATGAAGGCGCCGGAGTGCCCCCAGGCGCCGACGACCACGGCACCCATGCCGGCGCCCAGGCCGGAGACGAGCTTGGCGCTGTAGACCATGCCGTAGTTGGAAGCGTTGTTGTTCTCACCGAAGTAGTCCGCGGTGAGCGCGGCGAACATCGGGAAGATGGCGCCGCCGCCGAAGCCGGAGATCGAGGAGAAGACCAGGAACAGCGGAAGGTTCTCGGCGTTCGCCGACCACAGGATGCCGTACTGGGACAGGCCCAGGATCACGCAGACGACGAGCAGGCACCGCTTGCGGCCGTGCAGGTCGGAGAGCCAGCCGATGACACCGCGGCCGGTGCCGTTGACGATGGCCTTCAGGGACATGGCCGTGGCGACGATCCCGCCCGCGAACCCGGCCTCCTCGCCGATCTCCACCTGGAAGGCGATGCCGAAGATGTTCACGCCGGACGTGCACGCCAGACAGAACCACATCAGGGCGACCCGGCCGGTCTTCCACGCCTCCCTGGGGGAGTACTGGCGCACCGCCGGCGGGTTCATCCGCAGTGAGCGGGCCGCGCGCGGGTCGTCCGGCGGGTTCAGCGGGTCGATCGTGGAGGGCCACCAGTTCTTCGGCGGGTCCTTGAAGAAGTAGCCGGAGCACGCGACCATCGCGGCCAGGAACACACCCACCGAGACCAGCACCCAGCGGAAGTTGGTCAGGTCCATGTAGCCGTTGAAGAGGAAGACGAAGGGCACCGAGCCGTAGGCGAAACCACCGTTGACGAAACCGGTCTTGCCGCCCTTGCGCTCCGGGTACCACTTGCCGACCATGTTGACGCAGGTGGCGTACACCATGCCCGCGCCCATGCCGCTGAACATGCTGAACCCGATGTAGGCGAACACCACGTGCGGCGCGAAGGCGAGGGACAGGTAGCCCAGCAGCGTGCCGGTGGCGCCGAGCATCATGGCCCAGCGGGCCGGCAGTTTCCCGCTTTCCCGCAGCTTGCCCGCGGGGAAGGCCACCGCGGCCTGGAAGAAAACCCAGACGGTCATCATCCAGAAGATGTGCATGCTGTTCCAGCTGTGCGCCGTGTGCAGGGTGTCCTCGGCGGACGCGAACGCGTACTCGGCGGAGGAGATGCCCATCATGCCGATCCAGGGCAGGATCACCATCCACTTGCGTTTGCGCCCCATGATGTCGATGTCGGTCTCACCGAGGCGGTAGACGCGACCGTTCGCGTCGGTGACCTCCCGGTAGGGAACCGTGGTGGGCAGATCGGTCGTTGTCATGTCGTGTCGCACCCCTTGCGTCGAAAGATCTGGCCAGCGCCCCCTGTCCCATGCCTTTCGTGCGCGTGCGGCTCCCGGGGCCGGCCGACGCGCACCGTCGGCCGGCCCCGCTCACTCACCTCATGTACCGCCCCCCAGCCGTCCCGCCTCCCGCGCCCAGCGGTACTTGGCGCCGAGCACGGCCACCGGCTTCTCGGTCGTGTACGGGTACGCCACGACCCCCCGCTCGAAGAGGTACTGGCAGGCCTCCTCGACCTCCACGTCCCCCGCGAGCGACGCCACCACGGGCTTCTCGATCCCCCGCTCCCGGAACTCGGCCACCACGCGCGCGGTGAGCTCCGCGAAGACCATGGGAGGAGTGACGATGGTGTGCCAGTAGCCGAGGACGAGCGCGTGGACGCGCGGGTCCTCCAGACCCAGCCGGATCGTCGCCTCGTACGTCGACGGCGGCTCGCCCCCGGTGATGTCCACCGGGTTGCCCGCGGCCCCGAAGGGCGGGATGAACCTCCGGAACGCCTCGTCCAGGTCCGGCGGGATCTCCATCAGCGACAGGCCGTTGTCCGTCACCGCGTCGGAGAGCAGCACACCACTGCCGCCGGCGCCCGTGATGATCACGACGTTGTCGCCCTGGGGAGCGGGCAGCACCGGCAACGCGCGCGCGTACTCCAGCATCTCGTTCAGCCCCGGAGCCCGGATCACCCCGGCCTGCCGCAGGATGTCGTCGTACACGGCGTCGTCGCCCGCCAGGGCACCGGTGTGCGAACCGGCCGCCTTGGCACCCGCCGCCGTCCGCCCGGCCTTCAGCACGACCACCGGCTTCTTCGGCACGGTGGCCCGCGCCGCCGCCACGAAGGCGCGGCCGTCCTTGAGATCCTCCAGGTGCATCGCGATGCACTGGGTGTTCGGATCCTCGCCGAACCAGGTCAGCAGGTCGTCCTCGTCCAGGTCCGACTTGTTGCCGAGCCCGACGATCGCCGACACGCCCGTCTTGGTGGTCCGCGCGAAGCCCAGGATGGCCATCCCGATGCCGCCCGACTGCGAGGTCAGCGCGACCCCGCCCTTGACGTCGTACGGCGTGCAGAACGTGGCGCACAGGTCCTGCCAGGTCGAGTAGTAGCCGTAGATGTTCGGCCCCAGGAGCCGTACGCCGTGCCGCTCGGCGATCGCCACAATCTCCGCCTGGAGTTCGTGCTCGCCGGTCTCCGCGAACCCGGAGGGGATCAGGACGGCGTTCGGGACCCTCTTGCGTCCCACCTCCTCCAGAGCCGAGGCCACGAACTTGGCGGGGATCGCGAAGACCGCCACATCCACCTCACCGGGAACGTCCGTGACACTCTTGTACGCCTTGCGGCCCAGAATGTCATCGGCCTTGGGGTTCACCGGATGGATCTCCCCGGCGAACCCTCCGTCGATGAGGTTGCGCATCACCGAATTGCCGATCTTGCCCTGCTCATTGGAGGCGCCGATCACGGCGACCGAGCCCGGCTGCATCAGCCGGCGCATCGAGGTGAGGATCTCGTCGCGTGAGTACGTCCGGCGCGGCACGGGCTGCGACTCGGCGAGGATCACCCGGATGTCGGCCGCGACGGCCCCCTCCGCCGTCGCGATCACCGGGTTGAGGTCCACCTCGGCGATCTCGGGGAAGTCCGCGACGAGTTCCGAGACCCGGCGGATCTGCTCGGCGACGGCCCACCGGTCCACGCCCGCCTGGCCGCGCACCCCGCGCAGGATCTCCGCCGACCGGATCGAGTCCAGCATCGACAGCGCCTCGTCGGCGTCCACCGGCGCGAGCCGGAACGTGACGTCCTTGAGGACCTCGACGAGCACCCCGCCGAGCCCGAAGGCGACCACCTTCCCGAACGTCGGGTCCGTGACCGCGCCGACGATGACCTCCTGCCCCTTCGGCAGCAGCTCCTGCACCTGCACGCCCGAGATGCGGGCATCGGCGTCGTAGGCGCGCGCGTTGTCGATGATGGTGTGGAAGGCGGCCCGTACGTCGGTCGCGCCCTCGACCCCGACGATCACTCCGCCGGCGTCGGTCTTGTGCAGGATGTCCGGCGAGACGATCTTCATGACGACGGGCCCGCCGAAGCGTGCCGCGAACGCCACGGCCTCGTCGACGTCCGTCGCCAGTTCCTCGCCCGGTACGGCGATCCCGTACGCGTCGGCGATCACCTTGCCCTCGGGCGCCGTCAGCGCGGTCCGTCCCTCGGCCCGCACGGACTCCAGGAGGGAACGCACCCGCGAGACCCGGTCTTCCGCCATCACGTCAGATCACTCCGTTCGACTTGAGCAGGCGCACTTCCTCGTCGCCGAGGCCGAGTTCGCCGACGTAGACCTCTTCGTTGTGCTCGCCGAGCAGCGGGGAGCTGGTCACCTCGACGGGGGAGTCGGACAGCTTCAGCGGGCTGCCGACGGTCACGAAGTCGCCGCGCTCGGGGTGGGGGACGGTGACGACCATGTCGTTGGCGGCGAGCGAACGGTCCTCGATGATCTCCCGGGTGGAGAGGATCGGCCCGCACGGGATGTTGCGCGCGTTGAGCCGCTCCAGCACCTCCCACTTGGGCAGCGTCGAGGACCACTCCTCGATCAGCTGGAACATCTTCCCGAGCTTGGGCAGCCGCGCCTCGGGCGTCGCCCACTCGGGGTCGTCGGCCAGCTCGGGCCGGCCGATGAGCTCGCTGATCGGCTGCCAGCCGACGGGCTGCACGATGACGTACACGTAGTCGTTCGGGCCGCCCGGCGCGCACTTGACGGCCCAGCCGGGCTGGCCGCCGCCGGACGCGTTTCCGGACCTGGGAACCTCGTCGCCGAAGTCGTCGTTGGGATATTCAGCGAGCGGCCCGTGTGCCAGACGCTGCTGGTCCCTCAGCTTCACCCGGCACAGGTTGAGTACGGCGTGCTGCATGGCCACGTTGACCCGCTGCCCGCGCCCGGTGCGCTCCCGTTGGTAGAGCGCGGCGAGGATGCCCGCCACGGCGTGCACACCCGTCCCCGAGTCCCCGATCTGGGCCCCCGTCGCCAGCGGCGGCCCGTCCTCGAAACCGGTGGTCGACATCGACCCGCCCATGGCCTGAGCGACGACCTCGTACGCCTTGAAGTTGGTGTACGGGCCCTCGCCGAACCCCTTGATGGAGGCATAGACGATCCGTGGATTGATCTCCTGGATGCGGTCCCAGGTGAAGCCCATCCGGTCCACCGCGCCCGGGCCGAAGTTCTCGACCATGACGTCGGAGCGCCGGATCAGCTCGGTGAGGATCTCCTTGCCGCGCTCGGTCTTGGTGTTGAGGGTGATGCTCCGTTTGTTGCAGTTGAGCATCGTGAAGTAGAGGGAGTCGACGTCCGGCAGGTCACGCAGCTGCTTGCGCGTGATGTCGCCGGTCGGCGCCTCCAGCTTGACGACGTCCGCGCCGAGCCAGGCGAGCAGCTGGGTCGCCGACGGCCCGGACTGGACGTGGGTCATGTCCAGGACGCGGATGCCTTCGAGGGCCTTGGTGGACGGAGGGGTCATCGGGGCACCTCACTTGTACATGGTCTGGTTCATGGTTCCGGGGGCGTACGCGTCGGGGTCGACCCAGACGTTGATCAGCGACGGCTTGCCGGACTCGCGGGCGCGTCGCAGCGCCGGGCCGATGTCGGCGGGGTCGCGGACCTCCTCGCCGTAACCGCCCAGCATCTGGGCGAACTTGTCGTAGTGGACGTCGCCGAGGGTGTTGCCGATCCGGTCGCGGTCCTTGCCGTACTTGGCGGCCTGGCCGTACCGGATCTGGTTCATGGAGGAGTTGTTGCCGACGATGCCGACGAACGGGAGGTCGTAGCGGACGAGCGTCTCGAAGTCCCAGCCGGTCAGGGAGAACGCGCCGTCGCCGAAGAGCGCGACGACCTCCTTGTCGGGCCGCGCCTGCTTGGCCGCGAGCACGAAGGGGACGCCGACGCCGAGCGTGCCGAGGGGCCCCGGGTCCATCCAGTGCCCGGGCGACTTGGGCTGCACGACCTGCCCGGAGAAGGTGACGATGTCGCCGCCGTCACCGATGTAGATCGAGTCCTCGGTGAGGAAGTCGTTGATCTCGCTGACCAGGCGGTAGGGGTGGATGGGTGAGGCGTCGGACCTCAGGTTCGGCAGCCGCTTCTCCAGAGCGTTCTGCTCGGCGGCCCGCAGCTCGTCCAGCCACTCCTTGCGCTTGGACGCACCGCCGTTGATGCGCCCGGAGGCCGCCTCCGTCACGGACTTCAGCACCAGACCGGCGTCGCCCACGATGCCGAGGCCGATGTCGCGGTTCTTGCCGACGGTGCGGTAGTCGAGGTCGATCTGCACGACGGTCGCGTCCGGCGACAGCCGCTTGCCGTAGCCCATGCGGAAGTCGAAGGGCGTCCCGACGACGACGATGACGTCGGCGCCTGAGAAGGCGTACCGGCGGGAGAGCTGGAAGTGGTGCGGGTCGCCGGGCGGCAGGGTGCCGCGTCCCGCGCCGTTCATGTAGGCGGGGATGTTGAGAGCCCGCACGAGATCGATGGCCGCCTCGGTGCCCCGGGTCGTCCAGACCTGGCTGCCGAGCAGGATGGCCGGCTTCTCGGCGTGCACCAGCAGGTCGGCGAGCTTCTCGATCGCCTCGGGGTCACCGGCCGAGCGGGTCGATGCGCGGTAGGCGCCTTCCTGCGGCACGCGGGCCTTGGCGGCCGGGACCTTGGCGTCCAGCACGTCACGCGGGATCTCCAGGAAGGAGGGGCCGGGCGCGCCGTGATAGCACTCGCGGAACGCCATGGACACCATGTCCGCGGCGCGGGCCGTGTCGGGTACGGTCGCCGCGAACTTGGTGATCGGGTTCATCATGTCGACGTGCGGCAGGTCCTGGAGGGACCCCATCTTGTGCTGGGTGAGGGCCCCCTGACCGCCGATCAGCAGCATCGGGGACTCCGCGCGCAAGGCGTTGGCGACACCAGTGACGGCGTCAGTCGTGCCGGGGCCCGCGGTGACCACCGCACAGCCGGGCTTGCCGGTGATGCGGGCGTAACCGTCGGCGGCGTGGGCGGCGACCTGCTCGTGGCGTACGTCGACGACCTCGATGCCCTCGTCGACGCAGCCGTCGTAGATGTCGATGATGTGGCCGCCGCACAGCGTGTAGATGCGGTCGACTCCCTCGGCCTTCAGCGCCTTGGCTACGAGATGACCACCGGAAATCAAGTCCTGGGTGTCGTCGGGCATGGCGAAGTCCTGTCCCTTCGTAGGGGGTTGGAGCGACTCGCAGTACATTGCATACAGTCGACGAATACTGTATGAAGCTTGTTATCCCGCATCCGGTGGGTGGTGTCCAGGGGGCGTGCGGCACTTTCAGTCAGGAGCCGGAAATGGACCTGTACGAACACCAGGCAAGGGAACTCTTCGAAGAACACGGCATCTTGGTGCCCTGGGCCGAGGTGACGGACTCGCCCAAGGAAGCACGCGAGATCGCACGCAGGCTCGGCGGGCGAGTCGTGGTGAAAGCCCAGGTGAAGACCGGTGGACGCGGCAAGGCCGGCGGAGTGAGACTCGCCGCCGACCCGGCCGCCGCGGAGCTGACCGCACGCCAGATCCTCGGCATGGACATCAAGGGCCACACGGTCGGCAAGGTCATGCTGGCCCAACCCGTCGACATCGAGAACGAGTTCTACGTGTCTTACGTACTCGACCGCGCGGCGGGCCGCTTCCTCGCGATCGCCTCGGCCGAGGGCGGCATGGAGATCGAGGAGGCCGCCGCCACGCGGCCGGAGGCGGTCGCCCGCATCCCCCTCGACCCGGCCGAGGGCATGACCTCGGCCAGGGCCACCGAGATCGCCGACGCGGCCGGGCTGCCGCCCCAGGCCGTCGACGTCCTCGTACGCCTGTGGCAGGTACTGGTCCGCGAGGACGCCCTCCTCGTCGAGGTCAACCCGCTCGTCCGCACGACGGACGGCCGGATCCTCGCGCTCGACGGCAAGGTCACCCTCGACGACAACGCCCGCTTCCGGCAGGCCCGCTGGGGCGCGGACGACACCGGGCACGACGACCCGCTGGAAGCGGCCGCCGCCGCGAAGGGCCTCAACTACGTCAAGCTGGACGGAGAGGTGGGCATCATCGGCAACGGCGCAGGACTCGTCATGTCGACCCTCGACGTGGTCGCCGGGTGCGGCGCGCGGCCGGCCAACTTCCTCGACATCGGCGGCGGAGCAAGCGCCCAGGTGATGGCGGACGGGCTGTCGGTCATCCTCTCCGACCCGGCCGTGAAATCCGTCTTCGTCAACGTCTTCGGCGGGATCACCGCCTGCGACGCGGTCGCCGACGGCATCGTGCAGGCCCTGGAAACCGTCCGGCTGACCAAGCCGCTCGTCGTCCGCCTGGACGGCAACAACGCGGCCCGGGGCCGGGCCGTTCTCCACGAGCACGCCCATCCGCTGGTCCAGCAGGTCACCACCATGGACGGCGCCGCCGCCCGTGCCGCCGAACTCGCCGGCACGGCCTGAGGAGAGGGAACGCCATGGCCATCTACCTCACCAAGGGGAGCAAGGTCCTCGTCCAGGGAATGACCGGCGGCGAGGGCATGAAGCACACGCGGCGGATGCTCGCCGCCGGCACGAACGTCGTCGGCGGGGTGAACCCGCGCAAGGCCGGCCGCACCGTCGACTTCGACGTCCCCCAGCGCCTGAAGGGCCTGGGAGGTGCACCCAGGGCCGTGCCCGTCTTCGGCTCGGTCGCCGACGGGATGCGCGCGACAGGAGCGGACGTCACCGTGGTCTTCGTGCCGCCCGCCTTCGCCAAGGCGGCCGTCGCCGAGGCGGCGGACGCCGGGATCGGCCTCGCCGTCGTCATCACCGAGGGCATCCCCGTCCACGACTCCGTCGCCTTCACCGCCTACGCCCAGGACAAGGGCACCCGCATCGTCGGCCCCAACTGCCCGGGCCTCATCACACCCGGCCAGTCCAACGCGGGCATCATCCCGGCCGACATCACCAAGCCGGGCCGTATCGGACTGGTCTCCAAGTCGGGCACGCTCACGTACCAGCTCATGTACGAGCTGCGCGACATCGGCTTCTCCACCTGCGTCGGCATCGGCGGCGACCCCGTCGTCGGGACCAGCCACATCGACTGCCTCGCCGCCTTCCAGGACGACCCCGACACCGACCTGATCGTCCTCATCGGCGAGATCGGCGGCGACGCGGAGGAACGGGCGGCGGCGTACATCCGCGAGCACGTCACCAAGCCGGTCGTCGGATACATCGCCGGTTTCACCGCACCCGAGGGCAAGACCATGGGGCACGCGGGTGCGATCGTCTCCGGCTCCTCCGGTACGGCGGCCGGGAAGAAGGAGGCCCTGGAAGCGGTCGGGGTGAGCGTGGGCAGCACACCGACCGAGACGGCGAAGCTGGTGCTCGCGCGGCTCGAGGGGCGCTAGCGGGCCACCCCCTCCGGCTCCGGCCGGTTGTCGGGCTACCTACTCCGGCTCCCCGGCCGGTTGTCGGGCTACCTACTCCGGCTCCCCGGCCGGTTGTCGGGCCATCCATGCCGGCCCCCCCGGGCAGTTGCCGGGCTGCCCACTCCGGCTCCCCGGCCGGCTGCCGGGCCACCTGCTCCGGCTCCCCGGCCCACTTCAGGGCCCCCACTCCGGCTCCCGGCCGGTTGCCGGGCAGGCTGCGCCTACACCCCGGCCGATGACCGAACCGGCCCCTCCGGCGAATTCCCCCGCCCCCGACCGTGCACCGAGAGCGGAGCAACCCTTGGCACCCACCCTCACTCTCAAGACCGGCACGTCCTGGCCCGACGCGTGGCGGCGCTGTCTCGCCGTCGCCCCCGAGGCCTTCCGCGACGACCGGGTCCTCAACCTCTGGAACGGCGCCTGGCAGGAGGACGGCCGGGTCCTGCCCGCCGTCAGTCCCGTGGACGGCATGCCGATCGCCGGGCCGCCCCGCCTGGACGGAACCACCGCCCACCGGGCCGTCTGTGCCGCCCTCGACCAGCACCGCGCCTGGCGGCATCTCCCCCTGGAGGAGCGCCGGGCCCGGGTCGCGGCCACTCTCGACGCCCTCGCCGAACACCGCGGTCTGCTCGCGCTGCTGCTCGTCTGGGAGATCGGCAAGCCCTGGCGGCTCGCCCGGGCGGACGTGGACCGGGCCATCGACGGGGTCCGCTGGTACGTCGACGGGATCGAGCCGATGCTCGACGGCCCCGTGTCCAACATCGCCAGCTGGAACTACCCGATGAGCGTGCTCGTTCACGCGGTGCTGGTCCAGGCACTGGCAGGCAACGCGGTCATCGCCAAGACCCCGACCGACGGCGGTGTCGCCTGTCTGACCCTGGCCTGTGCCCTCGCCGCCCGCGAGGGAATCCCCGTGACCCTCGTCAGCGGCAGCGGAGGCGAGCTGTCGCAGGCGCTGGTGCGGGCACCCGAGATCGGCTGTGTCTCCTTCGTCGGCGGCCGTGACACCGGCGCCGCTGTGGCCACGGCCGTCGCCGACCTCGGCAAACGACACGTACTCGAACAGGAAGGACTCAACACCTGGGGCATCTGGAACTACTCGGACTGGGACACGCTCACCGCGGTGATCCCCAAGCTCTTCGACTACGGCAAGCAGCGCTGCACGGCGTACCCGCGCTTCGTCGTCCAGCGGCACCTGTTCGACGCGTTCCTCGCGGCGTACCTCCCTGCGGTGCGTACGCTCAGGGTCGGGCATCCGCTCGCCGTGGAGCAGCCCCACGACCCGTACCCGGAGCTGGACTTCGGGCCGGTGATCAACGCGGCCAAGGCGAAGGAACTGCGGGACCAGGTCGCCGAGGCGATCGAGCGCGGCGCCGTACCGCTGCACCGCGCCACGCCCGACGGCGCCCGTTTCCTGCCCGGCCAGGACACCTCCGCCTACGTCCAGCCGGTCACGCTCCTCAACCCGCCCTCGTCCTCTCCGCTGCACCACGCGGAGCCGTTCGGCCCGGTCGACACGATCGTCCTGGTCGACACGGAGGCGGAGCTGCTGGCCGCGATGAACGCCTCCAACGGCGCTCTGGTCGCCACGCTGTCCACGGACGACCGGGCGACGTACGACCGGCTCGCCCCGCACATCCGCGCGTTCAAGGTCGGCCACGGCACGCCCCGCTCCCGGGGGGACCGCGACGAACTGTTCGGCGGGCTCGGAGCTTCCTGGCGCGGCGCGTTCGTCGGCGGGGACCTGCTGGTGCGCGCCGTGACGCGGGGACCGGAGGGGGAGCGGCTGCCGGGGAACTTCCCGGAGTACCAGCTGCTGCCCTGAGGCAGGGGGCGCGTCCGACGCCGGTTCCCGCGGGGTTCGCTTCGAGGAGCCGGCGTCGGACGCCGTGACGAGCGACCTGCCATGGCGGGCCGGACCTCTGCGGACCGGTCCCGGGCGCGCGGCGCGATGTTCCGGGGAGATGTCGCTCAGCCGATGCCCTGCCGGTCCGGGCGCAGGGCGAAATCCCGGTCCGCCTCGTTCGGCGCCGCCAGATCGACGGCCTGCCGGAGCAGTTCGCGATGGCGCAGCAGCGGCTCGCGGCGTTCCGGCGGCGCGAGCAGGAGCAGGTCGTCGAGGCCGGCCAGCAGGCGCCGGGAGATCTGAGGGCTGCCGACGGCGCATCCCCGTACCTCGGCGAACCCGAGGTCCACCAGCTCGGTCCAGTCCGGCACCGGCTGCACCAGCCGCACCGCACCGGCCCGGTCCCGGTGCAAGGCGGCGTCCAGCGGCCGCCGGCTCAGCGCCGCCAGGAACTGGACGACACGGTCCAGCGCCTGCACGGCGGTCGTCGGGTCGTTGATCGCGGGCGACAGGGCGCGCAACGCGATGTCGGACAACTGCCGTAGCCCGAAACCGAGATCCTGGTGGTAGGTCCGCTCCACTCCGACCGAGATCGCGTAGCGCAGCATCCGGCGCGGCGGGACCGGCCCGCCGTGGACCGCCAGCAGGGGCATGCCCGGCACCACGAAGTCCCCGATCCGCGGGATCAGCCGCAGGACGACCCCGTGCTTGCGCGCCACCCGCACCAGCCGCGCGACATGCACGTCCCGCAGCACCCCCGCCCGGCCCTCGTGCGGCACCGAAGCGGTCACGGCGCCCAGGCCGGGGACCTCCTGGCCGACCGCCGGGACGGGCATCGAGGCGGCCACCCGGAACGACTCCGAGGCGATCCGCGCGATCACATGGCTGATCCGCATCAGCCGCAGCGTGGAGTTCACGTACAGCACGAAGAGCAACAGGCTCAGCCCGACCATGCACAGGGTGAGCACCGACTGCACCAAGGGCGCCGACGTGACGGCCCGGGGGTCCTCGACACTGTCGAAGCTCGTCATGACCAGCAGGGTCAGCACGAAGGTCGCCAGGAACACCGCGAAGGTCGCCTTGGTGATCCGGCTCCGGACGAAGAGCCGCACCACCCGCGGGGTGAACTGCCCGCCGGCCATCTGCACGGCCACCAGCGAGATGCTGAAGACCACACCGATGAAGGTCATCATCGCCGAGCCGACCGCGCTCACCACGGCCTTCGCGTCCTCCGCGAACCGCAGCAGCTCGCCGAGCGTCTCGTAGTCCCGGTCCTCCTGGAGCGCGTCGACGATCGCCGCGTCGAGCGCCACCGCCCCCACCCAGACCACGAACACGCACACCATCGCCGCGGTCGGGGCGAACCAGAACGTGTCCCGCAGATGCTCCCTGAGCGGTGACAGCGCACGGGGGCGACGCCCCGCCCGGGATCTCTGCGTAACCATCCAGTCACTCATGGTGCGACCCTAGAGGTATCGCAGTGCGAGGTCCGGGACCCCCGCCAGGCGCACGGAAACGCAGGTGAAAGGCACTCCGAAAGCTTGGTATTGTTGTCCGTGTCGCCGCGGGGAACACCCCTGGCAAGGCGGCAGACACCTGGTCCGGGTGGCGGAATGGCAGACGCGCTAGCTTGAGGTGCTAGTGCCCTTTATCGGGCGTGGGGGTTCAAGTCCCCCCTCGGACACAGACCAGCTCGGGCGGGTCGAGATCTTCTCGACCCGCCCGAGCTGTTGTGCGTCATCCTCCCGGGCCTCAGCGCCGGTACTCCCGCAGTTTGCGGTACAGCGTCGCCCGGCCGATCCCCAGCGCGGCAGCCGCGCGTGCCTTGTTGCCGCCGTGGCGGCGCAGCGCATCCAGGATCGCGGCGCGCTCGGCGTGCTCCATCGGGCTGAGCGGGCGCGCGGCCGGCCCTTCGCGAACGGCGTCCGGCAGCTCCGCCCGGCGCACCGGCCCGCTCGCCCGCCGCCGCTCCGCCAGGGCCCGTACGACATGGGCCAGCTCGGTGACGTTCCCGGGCCAGGGGTACTGCTGGAGCGCACGCAAGGCGTCCAGGGTCCACGTCAGCGGCGGCTGTCCGGGCGCCGTGCGGGGAGCGAGGGCCGGCAGGAGTTCCGGTAGGTCCTCGGTGCGTTCGCGCAACGGCGGCAGGGCCACCGAGCGGGCGGACAGTTTGTCCAGCAGGCGCTCCAGACAGGGGCCGACCGGTGCGCCGGGTGTGTAGGTGACCATCAGCCGGGTGTCCGGGTGCTGGTCGAGCAGGGAGTTGAGCGCAGCCACGCCGGGCTGCGCCAGGCGCTCGGCGTGACGGAGCAGGAGCGGGCGGCCGGGCTGCCACACCGGCAGGGCCTGGCCGAGACCCGGGTCCCGCGCCGCGTCGGCGGCCTGGGCGGGCTCCGGGCCGAACAGCTCCCGCGCCAGCGCGGACTTGCCCGTGCCGCGCTCGCCGGTGAGCAGCAGGGGTTCCGGGGAGCGGGCCAGTTCGACGGCACGGCCGACGGCGTGCCGCCAGGGGACCGAGGAGCCGGTCAGTGCGACCGGCGGGGCCGCGGCCGGGGGCTGGGGCGCCGGATCGTCGAGCGGGTCCAGGGCGGCCACGATCCCGATCGGCCTGCCCTCCAGGCGGACCGGCGTGACATGTGCGGTGCACCCGGCTCCCTCCGGCAGCTCCGCGAAGCCCGTGGCGTCCGTGTCCCGGGCACCGGCCGCCGTACGTTCCAGCACCGCGAGCACTTCGGGCGTCAGCAGCCGCTGGGCCGCGTCGCTGACCAGCCGGTTGCGGCCGTCGAGGGCCACCACGGCCCGGTTCTGTCCCTGTGCCGCCCGCACGTAGGCGTCCAGCAGCACCCGCTCGCCCCGCCCGGCCCGCGCCCGCAGTTCGGTCTCGACCGCGGTGGCGGTCGCCTCGGCGAGCGCCGCCTGCGGATGCGGCCGGCGCGCTGCGGACAGCCGGGACGCGACCGTCAGCGTGCCCAGCACCTGCCCGCCCTCCGGACCGAGCACCGGGACGCTGACCGCGGACACGTCCTGCCACCGGTCGAGGAAGTGCTCGGGCCCGTGCACCTCGGCCCGGCTCCGGACGCGCAGGGCGAGGGCCGCGCTGTTGTTGCCGACCGCCTGCTCCGACAGCACCGCGCACCCGCCCAGCCCGGGCACGCTCCCCGCCGTCCACAGCACGCGCAGTCGCTCGTCGGTCAGGACGAGCAGCGACCCGTCCACGCCCAGTGCGGGGGCGATCCGGTCGAGCACCGGCCGGGCGGCACCGAGCAGGACCGACTCCCCGGGAGGCGGCGGACAAGCCACCGGCTCCTCCAAGTCGTGCGGCACACCGAAGAACCGCGCGCGCCGCCACGCCGCGATGAGCTCCTCCGGCACGTCCGGGGGCAGCGGACGTCCCGACAGGAACCGCTCGCGGGCGGTGCTCAGCGAGGGCGGGGCGGTGGCTGCGGGGGAGGGGTCTGTGGTGGTCACGGCACGGACCACCGTAACGGGTTCGGTTGAACGAGCAACAACCGCTGGGGTCCGGTCCGCCTCACCGGTGTCCCGGCAGGGCACGGCCCCGTCCGGCAGGCACGGCCCGTCCGCCGGCGGTCTCGTAGGGGCACAGCCCGCCGCACCGGGCGTCTCGTAGGGACACGGCCCGCCGCACCGGGTGTCTCGTAGGGACACGGCCCGCCGCACCGGGTGTCTCGTAATGAGACACCCGAGGCCGACGGGAGCACGCCATGATCACGAGGTCCGACTCCCCGCCGCCCGAACCCCTCCGCAGGAGCGCCCGTGTCCACCGTCGTCGAGACCGACGTCCTGATCGTGGGCAGCGGCCCGGCCGGTGCGTCGGCCGCGCTCGCCCTGAGCACCTACGGCGTCCCCAACATCGTGGTGACCCGCTACGCGAGCCTCGCCGACACCCCCCGTGCGCACATCACCAACCAGCGCACCATGGAGGTGCTGCGCGACCTCGGTGTGGAGCAGGAGGTCGTCGCGCAGGCCACTCCGCAGCACCTGATGGGCAACACGACGTTCTGCACCAGCCTGGCGGGCGAGGAACTGGGCCGGGTGCGCTCCTGGGGCAACGACCCGCTCGTGCAGGCCGAGCACGAACTCGCCAGCCCCACCCGCATGTGCGACATGCCGCAGCACCTCATGGAACCGGTCCTCGTCAACGCCGCCGTCGCCCGCGGCACCCGGCTCCGCTTCCAGAACGAGTACCTCTCCCACACCCAGGACGCCGACGGCGTCACGGCCACCGTCCGCGACCGGCTGCGCGGGGACACGTACGAGATCCGCGCCAAGTACCTGATCGGCGCCGACGGAGGACGGTCGAGGGTCGCTGCGGACACCGGGCTGCCGATGGGCGGTCAGATGGGCGTGGCCGGCAGCATCAACATCGTCTTCGAGGCGGACCTGAGCAAGTACACCGCCCACCGCCCGTCCACCCTCTACTGGGTCCTCGCCCCGGGCGCGACGGTCGGCGGCATCGGCGCGGGGCTGGTGCGCTGCGTGCGCCCGTGGAACGAGTGGCTGATCGTCTGGGGCTACGACGTGAGTGCCGGGGCACCCGACCTGACCACCGAGTACGCCGAGTCGGTCGTCCGGCAGCTCGCCGGCGACGACGACATCCCCGTGACCGTCAGGTCGTCCTCGGCGTGGACCGTCAACGAGATGTACGCGGAGTCGTACGCGAACGGCCGCGTCTTCTGCGCCGGCGACGCCGTGCACCGGCATCCGCCGTCCAACGGCCTCGGCTCCAACACCTCGATCCAGGACGCCTACAACCTCGCCTGGAAGCTCAGAATGGTCCTCGACGGCACCGCCCACCCGAGGCTGCTCGACAGCTACACCACCGAGCGCGCCCCGGTCGGCCGGCAGATCGTCACCCGCGCCAACCGGTCCATCCGGGAGACCGCCCCGGTCTTCGAGGCCCTCGACGGCCTCTCCCCGCAGACCCCCGAGCAGCTGTGGGCCAACATCGCGGCCCGCAAGGACGCCACCGAGGCCGCCGAGAAGCAGCGGGCGAAGCTGCGCGAGGCGATCGCCTTCAAGGTCTACGAGTTCAACGCGCACGGCGTCGACCTCAACCAGCGCTACCCTGCCGACGGTTCTGCCGCGATCGTCCCGGACGGCACGCCCGACCCCGGCTTCGCCCGCGACCCCGAGCTGTACCACCAGCCGTCCTCCCGGCCCGGTGCCCGGCTGCCGCACGCCTGGATCACCTCCGGCACCTGCACGCTCTCCACCCTCGACACGATCGGCCGGGGCCGCTTCACCCTGCTGACCGGCATCGGGGGAGAGGCCTGGGCGCGGGCGGCCGAGGCGCAGGAGGTGGAGATCACCACGGTGGTGATCGGCCCCGGGCAGCCGTACGAGGACCCGTACGGCGACTGGGCACGGCTGCGGGAGATCCCGGACGCGGGCGCCCTCCTCGTACGACCGGACGGGTTCGTCGCCTTCCGGCACCACGGCGCCGGTCCGGACGCCGGGAAACTGCTCACGGACGCGCTGCGGCGCATCCTCGGGCACGCCTGACCGCGCCATCATGGACGAAGTGGACGTCGACGACGAGGAGCCGGGATGACCACCGACGCGACCGGGGCCGGCATCACCGAGCAGGTCCTCGCCGGCCTGCGCGGGACCGCGGATCCGAGGCTGGGGGAGCTGCTCACCGGCCTCGTCCGCCACCTGCACGACTTCGCACGCGAGACCCGGCTCACCCAGGAGGAGTGGGAGCGGGCGATCGCCTTCCTGACGGCGACCGGCCAGGCCTGCACCGACACGCGCCAGGAGTTCATCCTGCTGTCGGACGTCCTGGGCCTGTCCATGCTGGTGGAGACCCTGAACGGCGATCGCGCGACGGGGGCCACCGAGTCGACCGTGCTGGGCCCCTTCCACCTGACCGAGTCGCCGGTCCGGGCGCTCGGCGACGACATCGACCTGGTGGGCGGCGGCGAGAGGTGCGTGGTCAGCGGCCGGGTGCGGTCCGCCGACGGCACGCCGCTGCCCGGCGCCCTCATCGACGTCTGGCAGGCCGACGACAAGGGTTACTACGACGTCCAGCAGCCCGGAGTCCAGCCCGCCGGCAACGGACGCGGGCTGTTCACCGCCGACGCCGAGGGCCGCTTCTGGTTCCGCACCTGCGTCCCGGCGGCGTATCCGATCCCGACCGACGGCCCGGTCGGCGGGTTGCTGCGCGCGACCGGGCGGCACCCCTACCGCCCCGCGCACATCCACTTCATCGCCGAGGCCGAGGGCCACACGCCCGTCACCACGCACATCTTCGTGGCCGGCGGCGACTACCTCGACTCCGACGCGGTGTTCGCCGTCAAGCAGAGCCTGGTCCAGGACTTCACGGAGACGGACGACCCCTCGCTGGCCCGGGAGTTCGGCGTGACGAACCCCTTCCGGCACGCCCGCTTCGACCTCGTCCTGGAGCGGGCCGCATGACGTTCCAGGAGCGGTTCACGTACGAGACCCGGCCCGTGCGGGTCGTCTTCCGGCCCGGCGCGGCCGTCACGGCCACCCCGGACGAGGCGGCCCGCCTGGGTCTGCGGCGGCTGCTCGTGGTGTGCGGCAGCCGGGGCGAGCCGGTGGCACGGACGGTGGCGGACGCCCTCGGCGACAGGTGCGCCGGGCTGCACCCCGAGGCGCGGATGCACGTGCCCGTCGAGGACGCCGACCGGGCCGTCGCCGCTGCCCGGGCGGCCGGTGCGGACGGCTGCGTCGCGGTCGGCGGCGGCTCCGCCATCGGGCTCGGCAAGGCGATCGCCCTGCGCACCGGACTGCCGCTGATCGCCGTGCCGTCGACCTACTCGGGCTCCGAGATGACCCCGGTGTGGGGCCTGACCGAGCAGGGCGCCAAACGCACCGGCCGCGACCCGGTCGTCCAGCCCCGCAGCGTCGTCTACGACCCCCGCCTCACCCTCTCCCTGCCCCTCCCCCTGACCGTGACCAGCGGGATCAACGCACTCGCGCACGCCGTCGAGGCGCTGTACGCCCCGGACGTCTCCCCGCTGGTCTCGGTCATGGCGGAGGAGGGCGTCCGGGCGATGACCGAGGCGCTGCCGCGGCTGGCCGCCGACCCCGAGGACCTCGACGCGCGCGGCCGGGCCCTGTACGCGGCATGGCTGTGCGGCGCGTGCCTCGGCACGACCACGATGGGGCTGCACCACAAGCTGTGCCACGTCCTCGGCGGCACCTACGGCCTTCCCCATGCCGGGACCCACACCGTCGTCCTGCCCCACGTCCTCGCCCACAACGCCCCCGCCGCCCCGCAGGCGTTGACCGTACTGAGCCGCGCCCTCGGCGGCACCGACGACGCGCCCCGCGCCCTGTGGGACCTGGCCGGCCGGCTCGGCGCCCCACGCTCCCTCGCCGAACTGGGCCTGGCGGAGGGCGACGTGACCCCGGCGGCGGCCCGGGCCGCGGGCGAGCCGTACGCCAACCCGCGGGAGGTGACGGCGGAGGGGGTACGCGGCGTGCTGCTCGCCGCGTACGAGGGCGGTCCGCCTTCCACGGCATAGACGCCACCGGCCCGTGCGGGCACCCGCCGCGGTGCGGTTGCCGCGCAGGTGACCCGGGCGGAGGATGAAAGCAGGCCCTCCGGCCGCTGTCGCCGTCTCCCACCGTCCTGCGCAGGGCCGCACGCACGCGCACCGGGAGTCCACATGGACCGAGCCGACCTGTCAGCGGTGTTCTACGGGGACGGTCCCGTGCCCGTCCTGTGGGCCACCTACTGCCCCGTGCACTTCGACGTGTGGCTGGCGTTCGCCCAGCCGCAGAACGGGCCGGGGAGCGCCGACCGTCCCGGGGCCCCGGCCCCGGCGGGAGAGCGGGGACGCAAGGACCTGATCCTCGCGATCCGCGAGGAGTACGGCGTCGAGCAGGTGCTGGAGCGCTTCCAGACCCGCGGGCTGATGGAGAAGTGCCGTCCGATCGCCGCCGGCGGTTTCGTGGCGGCGCAGCTGACCCTGAAGGAACTCGTCAGCGACGTCCTGCCCCTGACCAGTCTGGCCGGCGCCGTGCGTGTCGCCCACGAACTCGCCCGGAACGGCGGGACCGAAGGCCTCGAAGCCGCCCTCGCCGGACACGTCAGGACCCCCGCCACCAGCGAGATCCACGACAGCATGGAGCGCCGGCAG
Source organism: Streptomyces sp. SID5643 (assembly GCF_009872555.1). Lineage (NCBI taxonomy): Bacteria > Bacillati > Actinomycetota > Actinomycetes > Kitasatosporales > Streptomycetaceae > Streptomyces > Streptomyces sp. SID5643. The sequence goes on along the minus strand of NZ_WWIC01000041.1, from coordinate 134,307 downwards.
GAACGCGGCCGGCACGTCACCTGGCTGCTGAGACTGCTGCACCGGATCGTGTGGAGCGCGCGTCCGGACCTGAACCGGGGTGAGACGCGGGAACGGGCCGTGACCGGCGTGCTCGTCGACATGCTGGACGCCGTCGTCGTGGACCCCGCGGCCGTGCGCCGGCCGCACCTGCCCGCCGAGCGGGTCGTCGACCGAAGGCAGAAGTACCCGGTCGTCTCCGTGACGACCAACCGCCCGGCGACCGGAGCGGTCGTACGGTCCCGCCGGACGATCAAAGCCGACGCGGCGGAGCAGGTCTTCTCGGTCGACACCGCCTCGATCGGCTGGGCCGTGGTCGACAGCGGCATCGACGCGCGGCACCCCGCCTTCCACGACTGGGACACCACGGGGCCGAGACCGCAGCCGCTCCGGACGCGTATCGCCCGCTCCTTCGACTTCACCGGCGTGCGGGACAAGCTCCCCGCCGAGGTGCTCGTGGGCGGTCTCGTCAACTGGGTGGCAGCTCTGCCGTCCGTCGAGACCACCCCGTCCCCGGAACAGCCCGCGCGGCCACCGCCGGCCGACCATCACGGCACCCACATCGCCGGCATCATCGGCGGCTGGTGGCCGGAGCTGGAGTTCCGCGGGATCTGCCCCCGCATCCGGCTGTACGACTTCCGGGTCCTCGACGACGACGGCGGTGGCGACGAGTTCTCCATCGTCACGGCGTTGCAGGCGATCCGTCACATCAACGAGCAGGCCGGGCGGCTCATCGTCGCCGGGGTCAACATCAGCTTGTCGGTGCCGCACGACGTCGCCGGCCACTCCACCGGATGGACCCCCGTGTGCGTCGAGTGCGACCGGCTGACGCGGTCGGGCGTCGTGGTCGTCACCGCGGCCGGCAACTCGGGATTCGCCGGCACCGCGCGGACCGTGGGTGCCGACTACCGGGACATCAGCATCTCCGACCCCGGGAACGCGGAGTCCGTCATCACCGTCGGCTCCACGCACCGCAGCAACCCGCACCGTCACGGCGTCAGCTACTTCTCCAGCCGGGGCCCCACCGGCGACGGGCGGCCCAAGCCCGACCTCGTGGCGCCGGGGGAGGACATCGACGGCCCCATCCCCGGCGAGGGCATCGCCGCCATGCACGGCACCAGCCAGGCGGCGGCGCATGTCAGCGGCGCCGCGGCCATGCTGCTGGCCCGCAACCGGGAACTTCTCGGCCGCCCGGAACGCGTGAAGGAGATCCTCTGCGCCACGGCGACGGACCTGGCTCGCGAACGCCACTTCCAGGGCCATGGACTCGTCGACGTGCTCCGCGCCATTCAGTCCGTCTGACGGATCGGTCCACCAGCCAGGAGCCGGCATGTTCACCTTCGAATTCCTCGACGCCCACCACGGCGACTGCTTCCTCGTCCACTGGGGCGCCCCCCGGGACCGGGTCATGCTCGTCGACGGCGGCCCCGGCGGCGTCTACCGGGCCACGCTCCGGGGACGCCTGCTGCAACTCGGTGGACGAGACGGCGACGACCCGCCCCACCTCGACGTCGTGTGCCTCTCCCACGTCGACGACGACCACGCCGACGGACTCGTCCGGCTCTTCCGCGACATGAGGCAGGCCCAGCAGGACGGGGACGCCCTGCCGTACGCGGTGGACACCCTGTGGTTCAACTCCGTGGAGGAACTCGTCGACCGGCGCGCCCCCGGTCTGAGCGCCTCCGTCCGGCCGCTGCTCGAACGTGCCGCCACCGACACGGCGGCCGGGGCGAGTTACCGGCAGGGCCGCGACATCCGCGACGCGGCCACCGCACTGCGCCTGGACGGCAACGCACCGTTCGGCGGCCCGCTCACCGAGGGCGCCGAGGCCGTCCTCGACGACCTGGACGTCACCGTCGTGGCGCCGGACGACGAAGCGCTGGAGGAACTGGAGGAGCGGTGGCGCAAGGCGAAACAGCGAAACGAACCCGACGTCATCACCGCGGGCTACGTCGACGGGTCCGTGCCGAACCTCTCCAGCATCGTCCTGCTGCTGCGCCACGCGGACTGCACCGCCCTGCTCACCGGTGACGCCCGCGGTGACCGCGTGCTGTCCGGGCTGCGCGCGCTGGGCATGCTCGACGACTCCGGGCCCCTCCACGTGGACCTGCTGAAACTGCCCCACCACGGCAGTGACCGCAACGTCGAAGCGGACTTCTTCGAACAGGTGCGGGCCGACCACTACGTCATATCCGCCGACGGCGTCCGCCACCACCATCCCAGCGAGGACACGCTGCGCTGGCTCGTCGAGTCCCGGGCACCGGACGACGCGTACGTCGTCCACCTGACCAACCACATCCCGTTCGCCGAGGAGGAACTGACGCGGCTGCGCGAGGGCCGCGCCTTCGACGTCGACGTCCGGGCGCCCGCCGAGCAGGCGCTCCTGATCACGATCGGAGACCCGCCATGACCACCTCCCGGCAGGCGCCCGCCCCGTCCGCGTCCCCGTCCGGCGCCGTGCCCGCCGCCGGACCGCGGTGGGCCGTCGACTCACCCGCCGCGGGCACCGGCCTCACGGCCCGTCCCTGCGGTGACGCTCTCCGCCCCGCCGAACCGCCCGCCACCGCGCACCCGGTCGCGCTCGCCCTGTCCGGTGGGGGCTTCCGCGCCACCCTCGCCGCCCTGGGCTTCGTGCGGCTGCTGGCCGACACCGGGCAGCTTTCCCGGCTGCGGTACTCCTCGTCCGTGTCCGGTGGTTCGGTCGCCAACGGCTTCCTCGCCACCGCCTGGCCCGCGCTGCGGAGGGAGAACTTCACCGCACGGGCCGTCGACGAACTGGTGGTCGAGCCGGTCGTCGACCGCGTCTCCTCCCGCTCCCTCAAACGCGCCCTCGTCCGCGGCCTGTGGCGGACCCTCGGCCCCTCGACCCGTACGGATCTCCTCGCCCGGCGTCTGGACGAGTGGTTCCTGCGGGAGACCGAACTGGAGCACCTGGACCCGGAGGTGCGCTGGATCGTCAACGCGGCCAACCTGACCACCGGTGCGCGCTTCACCTTCGAACGCGACGTGTACGGCGACTACACCATCGGGCTCGCCCCCACCGCCGGCACACGGCTGCGGCTGAGCCGGGCCGTGTCGGCCTCCGCCGCGGTGCCCGGCGCGTTCCCGCCGGTCGTCCTCGACCAGGCTGCCTTCCCGTGCGCCACGCACCCGCCCGCCCTGCTCGACGGCGGTACGTACGACAACACCGGTCTGGAGGCCATCGACTCGGACCGCTACCGGAACACCTTCCTGTGCGTCCTCAATGCCGGAGGTCTGCTGCGCCCCGGCGTGTACGGGCACGTCCCGGTGGTACGGGACCTGGCCCGGGCCAACTCGCTGCTGTACCGCCAGAGCACCACGCTGCGGACCCGTGCCGTCGTCGAACGCTTCGAGCGCGCGAGGGCCGTCGGGCCGGACGGTGAGACGCCCCGCGGTGCCCGCCGCGGGATCCTCGTCCAGCTCTCCACCGGTTTCCCGGCCGACGGCCCGGACGCGCTGCGCCGCTGGCGCGCGGCCTTCCCGGAACACCCGGCCCACGACGGCCGCCACCTCGCCCTCGTCCCCACCGTGTTCGACCGCCTCGACCCCGCTCTCTGCCGTGCGCTCGTCCATCGCGGCTGGTGGCTCGGCGGCGCGGCCCTCGCGGCGTATCACCCGGAGCTGCTTCCCGGTGACCTGTCATCGCTGCGCCCGCCGCGCCGATGACACCCCGGTCGGCGACGGCAGCAGGTACGGCCCTGACCGGCCCGAACGATGCGGACAGTAGATGGCCGCAAGCCTTCCTAGGGTCGCGGTATGACGCAGACGCAGAGGATTCTTGTCACCGGCGCCACCGGAACCGTGGGCCGTCAGGTCGTCGCCGAGCTGCTCGACCGGGGGCACGAGGTGCGTGCCCTGACGCGTGACGCAGCGAAGGCCTCCTTCCCGGCCGGTGTCGAGGTCGTCGAGGGCGATCTCACCGCGCCGGAGGGCCTGGCCACGGCCCTGGAGGGTGTCACCGGCCTCCACCTGATCACCTTCGGCGGGGCCGCGTTCAGCCCGCTGGAGACCGGCCAGCGGCTCCTGGAGCTCGCCCGCTCCGCCGGGGTGCGCCGCGTCACCGTGCTGCACGGCGGGGGCCCCACCCCGCTGGAGGACGCGGTGCGCGCCGACGACGGCGTGGACTGGACCGTGCTCATGCCGGTCGAGTTCATGGCCAACGCCTTGGAGTGGCGGGAGGGGATCGTGGCGGCGGGCGAGGTGCGGGAGCCGTTCGTCGGCCGGCTGAGCGCCATGGTCCACGAGGGCGACATCGGCGCCGTCGCCGCGGTCGCGCTCACACAGGAGGGGCACGGCGGCCAGGAGTACGTGATCACCGGCCCCGAGGTGCTGACCGTCGGCGACAAGGTGAAGACGATCGCCACAGTCGTCGGCCGGGAGATCACCCTGGTCGAGCTGACGCGGCAGCAGGCCCTCGCGCAGTGGCGGTCGCAGGGTCTGGCCGAGGACGTCATCGGCTTCCTGCTGGAGGCGTACGGGAACACACCGGAGGTGGGGCGGACTGTCTCCGGCACCGTCGAGAAGGTCACCGGCCGCCCCGCGCGCACCTTCGCCCAGTGGGCCGCCGAACACGCGGACGCCTTCAGGGGGCAGTCCTGACTGTCTCGTATTGAGACACCCGCGCCGGAGCCGGGTCCGTCAAGATCGACAAGGGGGTGTGACCGCAGCAAGGTGCGGCCGTCGGCGTGCGCTGAATCGCCGCCGGCCGGCCGCACACCCGAAGAAAGGTGACCACCATGGCCCTCGCACTGCTCCGGCGCCGGTGGCTCAAGAGCACCCCCGCCGCGGCGGCGGGCCTCGCCCTCCCCCTCCCCGCCGGCGCGGGTGCCGTCGCCCGCGAGGTCGTCGATCCGACGGGCTCGCCGCTGGCCGCGGCGGACGTCACCGTCACCGCCCTGGACACCCACCGCGTCGCCGTCCGCGGCACGACCGACCCGTACGGCTACTTCCTCGCGGCCCTGCCGCCCGGCCGGTACAGCCTGCTCATCTCGGTGGAGGGGCTGCGGCCGCACCGCGAGACGATCGAGACGGGCCCGGGCACCGCGGCGGCCACCGAACGCGTCTGGTTGCAGCCCGCCGAGGCGCTCCAGCTGCCGACGCCCGGAACCTGGCTCTTCGACCCGCCGCACACGGCGATCCGGTTCATCGCCAAGCACGTCGGCATGGCCCATGTGCACGGCCGCTTCGAACGCTTCGAGGGCGGCATCCGGATAGCCCCCGACATGGCCGACTCCCGCGTGCACGTCCGCATCGACGCCTCCAGCATCACCACGGGCAACAGCACCCGCGACAACCACCTGCGGTCCGCCGACTTCCTCGACGTCGAGCGCTTCCCGCACATCGACTTCACGAGCGCGCGCTTCGCCTACCGGGGCGGCAGCAAGTGGACGCTGCAGGGCTCCCTCACGATGCACGGCGTCAGCCGCTCGGTGGCCCTGGACACGACGTACCTCGGCACCGTGAACGGCGGCTACGGCCAGGAGTTGCGCTGCGCGGCCCTGGCGACGGCGGAGCTGCACCGCGAGGACTACACGTTGAACTGGCGTTCGATGCTTGCCCGGGGTATCGCCGTGGTCGGCCCGACCGTCCAGCTGGAGCTCGACGTCCAGGCGATGTACCGCACCCACGACACGCCCACGCCGCCGGAGTAGGGGTCCGGCCCCGGGCCATGTGAGGGACCGGATCGACTCCGCGCCCACGGCCCCGTCGGAGGGGAGAACCCCGCCCGCCCGGCATCCGGCAACTGCTGTGGCGGGCGGGGCCGCCCCGCTCCCGCCGCTCACCGGCCCGGTGCCGGAAAATCCCTGGCCCCGTTCCCCTCGGCCTCCCTACACTCACGCCCATACCCGGCGCCGCCCACTACCGAGCGCCGGGCACCACCGCGACGAACGAAGGGGGACGGCCATGCGTGACCACACCGCTGTCGCCGTCTCCCTGCCGCAGCACGAGGTGATCCTCGTGTCTTCGTCGCCCCGGTGCCCGCTGCGCGGCGGCACCGGCTGACCGGGACGGATGCCTGACCCCGAACAGTCCTGACACCACGTCGAGTTCGGGCTCACTCGGCCCTTTTCGCCCGGGAATCGCGCTGCCCCTGTTCTGATCGCACCGAAAGGCCCCGGGCCGTGCGCACCCACCTCAACCCGCTCGCCGTCGTCCGCAACCTCGGCATCCTCGCCCATGTCGACGCCGGCAAGACCACCGTCACCGAACGGATCCTGTTCGCCACCGGAACCACGCACAAGCGCGGCGAGGTCCACGACGGCACCACCGTCACCGACTTCGACCCGCAGGAGCGCGACCGGGGCATCACCATCTTCGCCGCGGCGGTGAGCTGCGCCTGGGACGGCCACCGGCTCAACCTCATCGACACCCCGGGGCACGTCGACTTCGCCGACGAGGTGGAGCGTGCGCTGCGGGTGCTCGACGGTGCGGTGGCCGTGTTCGACGCGGTGGCCGGGGTGGAACCGCAGAGCGAGTCGGTCTGGCGGCAGGCCGACCGGCACGGCGTGCCGAGGATCGCGTTCGTCAACAAGATGGACCGCGCCGGCGCCGACCTCGACGCGGCCGTGGCGTCGATCCGGGAGCGGCTGCACCCGGCGCCGTTGGTCGTGCAGTTGCCGATCGGCGCGGAGGACGCCTTCACCGGCGTCGTCGACCTGGTGCGCATGCGCGCACTGCTGTGGGCCGGTGACGGCACCGCCGAGGACGTGCCGGTGCCGGCCGGCGTGCGGGTCGCGGCCCAGGAGCGCCGCCGGTCGCTGGAGGAGGCCGTGGCGGAGCTGCACCCGGGCGCGCTGGAGGAGTTCTGTACTACGGGCACGCTCTCCGAGGGGACCCTCTCCTCGGCGCTGCGCGAGGTGACCCGGGACGGTGACGGCGTGGTCGTGCTGTGCGGCTCCGCGTACCGCAACCGCGGTGTGGAGCCACTGCTCGACGCGGTCGTGGCCTATCTGCCGTCGCCGCTGGACGTGCCGCCGGTCCGCGGCACGCACGACGGTGAGGAGCAGGAGCGGACCGCCGACCCGGCGGCACCCGCTGCCGCCCTCGCGTTCAAGGTGCACGCCACCCCGACGGGGCGGCTGACGTACCTGCGGATCTACTCCGGCACGATCGAGAAGGGAGACACACTGTGGGACGCGAGCGCTGGGCGCAGCGAGCGGATCGGGCGGATCCTGCGGGTGCAGGCCGGCCGGCACGCCCCGCTGGAGCGAGCCGCCGCCGGGGACATCGTCGCCGTGGTCGGGCTGAAGTCCGCCCGCGCGGGGTCGACCCTGTGCGCGGCGGACGCGCCGCTCGCCCTGGAACCGCCCGGCGTGCCCGAGCCGGTGGTGTCCGTCGCGGTCGAGTCCCGCCGGGCCGGTGACACCGGCCGGCTCGCGTCGGGGCTGGCGCGGCTGACCGAGGAGGATCCCTCGCTCCTCGTGCGGTCCGACCCGGAGACCGGGCAGACGGTGCTGTCCGGCATGGGGGAACTGCACCTGGAGGTGGCGGTGGAGAAGCTCCGGCGTGACCTGGGGCTGGAGGTCAACGTCGGCCGCCCCCGGGTCAGTCACCGCGAGACCGTCGGCCGGGGTGTGTCCGGGCTGGTGTTCCGGCACGTCAAGCAGGACGGCGGGGCGGGGCAGTTCGCCCATGTCGTCCTCGACGTGGAACCGCACGCGGAGGGAGGCTTCGAGTTCCGTTCGGCCGTCGTCGGCGGACGGGTGCCGCAGGAGTTCGTGCGGGCGGTCGAGGCCGGCTGCCGGGACGCCCTCACCGAGGGCCCGCTCGGCGGGCACCCGGTGACCGGGCTGCGGGTCACCCTGACCGATGGGTCGACCCACGTGAAGGATTCCTCGGACACGGCGTTCCGCACGGCCGGCCGGCTCGGTCTGAGGGAGGCCCTGCGCGCCTGCGCCATGGTCCTGCTGGAGCCGGTCGCCGAGGTCACGGTCACCGTGCCCGAGGACGCGGTCGGCGGAGTGCTCGGCGATCTCGCCGCCCGGCGCGGGAAGGTGACCGGCTCGGTCACCCGCGCGGGCGCGGCGGTCGTCACCGCCACCGTGCCGCTGGCCGAACTGTTCGGCTACGCGACCCGGTTGCGCAGCCGCACCCAGGGCCGCGGCACCTTCACGGCCCGGCCCACCGGTTACGCGCCGGCGCCGGTCGTGGCATCGGCGCGGTAGCGCACGGGCCCGGCCCCTCCCCTCGCCGCCCGGAGGGAGGGGCCGGGCCGGTGTCGCCTTGGCCGGGCCGGTGTCGCCTTGGCCGGTCCTGCGGCCCTTCCCTTCCGGTCGGAACCGAGGGCTCGCCCCGGCTGTCACAAGCTGTCCCGCAGGCTACGGGTACGACACCACCGTCGAGGGCACCGTGGACGTCCCCGACGTCGGCGACCCCGTGTCGTTGATGACCCGTTCGTACTGCCCGTTGCCGCCGAGCGAGACCACGAGCAGGTCGTGGAAGCGCACCCCGGGCCGGTTCGGCGCCGCGAAGCCGTGGTGCTGCACGATGGTCGGGTCGACGTTGTAGTAGCAGTAGCTGCCCAGGCCCCAGCCCTCGTGGCTGGTCACCGCGTCCCCGACCCGGTAGGCCGCGTAGCCCTTGACCGGACCGTTCTGGATCGCGGCCTGGTTCGGGGCGTCGTACGCCTTCTCGTTCTGGAAGAAGACCGTGCGGCCGCGTTCGCCGAACCACTGCACGTCGTACTTGTTGAAGTGCTCCACGAACAGGCCGGTCGCCAGCACGTCGTGGCCGTTGACGACGACGCCGTGGTCCGCGCGGTTGGTCTCCCAGCCGACGCCGTCCCCGTGGTCGGCGCGCCAGACCCAGGTGTGGTCGACGACGGTGTGCCGGCTGTTGACGACCATGCTGGTGGTGGCCTTGCCCGGGCCCGCCCCGCCGATCCGGATGAACACGTCCTGGACGGTGGTCGGGTTGGCGGAGTGGTCCCGGGAGGCGCCGCGCGGTCCGATCTCCAGCAGCGTGGCGGAGTTGACCGGTCCGGCGTCGACGAGGAACCCGGCCAGCCGTACACCGTCGACGTCGGCGGTCTTCAGCGCGGTGACGCCGTTGTCGGGGATGAGCGTGGCGTAGCCGAGGCCGAGGACGACGGTGCCGGCCCGTTCGACCCGCACCGGCTGGTCGAGGTGGTAGATCCCCGGTGTCAGCAGCAGGTGGAGCCCTTGGGCAAGGGCCTGGTTGAGCGTGGCCGCCGTGACACCGGGCCGGGCGACGTAGAAGCGCGACAGCGGCAGCGATGTGCCTCTCGGGGTGCCGTTGCCCCAGGTGACGCCCCGGGCGTCGGTCCGCTTCTCGGGCAGGAAGACCCGGTACTCGCTGCCGCTGAGGTACAGGAACGGCTTCTCGCGGGAGACCGGCGTCGTGGCCAGGGTGGTGTACGGCGGGTTGGGGAAGCCCTGCGCGGGGGCGCCTTCGACACCGGAGAACACCATGTTCCACACGCCGTTGAGCCAGCCGCCGATCGCGCTGTCCCGGGTGTACCACTGCTGCTGCGAGTAGGGCTGCACCTGGCCGTCGATGCGGCTGTCGGCGATATAGCCGCCACTGGACCAGCCGTAGCCGGTCGGGGCGAGGTTCAGGTTGCCGCGGACGTGCATCCGGCGGAAGGGGGCCGCCTGCGACACCGCCCAGCGGTTGGTGCCGTTGACGGGGACGACCGCGAGGTTCTCCGCGGAGCGCCAGAAGTTCTGCGTGGCGTTGCCGTCGAACCATCCGGCGTCGACGGTGATGTCGCCGTTGATGGTGGTGTCGTCGGGGGAGAGGCCGAGGCCGGAGATCGAGGTGTAGAAGCCGATCTGCGCGTTGAGGCCGTGGTAGGTGCCCGGCTTGAACAGCAGTTGGTAGCGGCCGGTGCCGAACTGGGCGGACTCCTGCTGCCGGAAGATCTCGTCCAGTCTGCCCTGAATGTTCGGCGTGGACGGGTTGAAGACCAGCACGTTCGGGCCGAGGTCGCCACCGCCGGGCAGCCCCGCTGGCCGGCTACTTCGCCTGGTCGCTGCTGGACAACTTCGAGTGGGCGTACGGCTACGAGAAGCGGTTCGGCCTCGTCCACGTCGACTACGCCACGCAGCGGCGCACGATCAAGGGGACGGGGCACCGGTACGCCGAGGTCGTCCGGGCCCATCGGAGTCGGGCGAGCAGGGCCGCCTGACCCGCACGCCGGCGCCGCCCCCGGCCGCGCCTTCGGCGGCCACGGTCCCACCCGCTGGTCCAGCGACTTCGCCGCCCGGGCGGAAATACCGTGGCCCCCGCCGTCACCACCTGCCAGTCTCACGCTCATGCCCACCTTCACCGCCCCCGACGGCACCTCCCTCGCCTACCACGTGACGGGGCACGGCCCACCGCTGGTCTGTCTTCCCGGTGGCCCCATGCAGGACTCCGCCCACCTGGGCGACCTCGGCGGTCTGACGGCTCGCCGCACGGTGGTGCGGCTGGACCTGAGGGGCACCGGCGGGTCGGCGGCGCCCAAGGACCCGGCGTCCTACCGGTGTGACCGGCAGATCGGTGATGTCGAGGCGCTGCGTGCGGAGTTGGGGCTGGAGCGGATGGACCTGCTCGCGCACTCCGCCGGCGCGAACCTGGCCGCGCTGTACACGGCCCGCCATCCGGAGCGCGTGCGCCGCCTCGCGCTCGTCACCCCCAGCGTCTTCGCCGTCGGCCTCGGCGTCACCGCCGAGGACCGGCTGGAGACGGCACGCCTGCGCCGGGACGAACCCTGGTTCGCCCCGGCGTACGCGTCGCTGGAGGCGATCACGGGCGGCCGGGCGACAGCCGGTGACTGGGACGCCGTGGCCCCCTTCTGGTTCGGCCGCTGGGACGACGGGGCTCGCGCTTTCCGCGCGGCGGAGCAACGCCTGCGCAACGGCGAGGCCGCGGCCCTGTACGCCGGCGACGGCGCCTTCGACCCCGACGCCACCCGGGCCGCCCTCGCCGCGTTTGCCTCACCGGTCCTCCTGCTCACCGGCGAGTACGACGTGGCCGGGCCGCCCCGCGCGATGAAGGAGTACGCGGACCTCTTCCCGGGAGCCGAACTGGTCACGCAGAGCGGGGCCGGGCATGTTCCGTGGAGGGACGGGCCGGAGCGGTTCGTGAGCGCGGTGGCGGGATTCCTGGACGGGATGGGCGGTGCCGACGGTTCCTGAACACCCGGGCGGCGTTCCGGCCTCCGGAATGCGGCGGGTGTGCGCGTCGCTCCCGCCGGCGCTGTCAGTCGCCCACGCCGGCCACCCGCTGGACGCCGGCCCCGCAGGGCACCGGCCGGGTGAGGTCCGGGTCGCCGAACTCCGTGCGCAGGGCCTCGAACGCGGTCACCTTGTCCTCGCCGAAGCGGCGGACGTGGGCGGCGTATTCGGCGGGGGAGAGACAGGCCGACGGCCGGGACTTGGTGTGGAACTTGTCCGCGTACATCACCAGCCTCTCCTCCTCCGTCACCGCCAGGTAGTCGGCGGGCGGCAGGGGCAGGCCCTGGCTCACGATGTCCTGCCGGGTGAGTCCCACTCCGGTGTGGTGCGAGCAGAAGCGGCGCAGGGTGTCGGAGAAGCCCTCCGCTTCGAGGATCTCGTGGCCGAGCAGGCCGTGCCGGATGTAGTTCCGGTGGTCCAGCCGTCCGTCGTCCCCGTAGAGGCGGTAGACGCCGATGTCGTGGAGGAGACAGCCGGCGCGGACCAGTTCGGCGTCTACGTGGGCGAGGTGGGGCGCGGCGAGGAGCTGCTCGGCGATTGCCCAGACGATCTCGCAGTGCGTGTGGACGAGGGCGAACGCCTCGGTGGTGGGCGCGTACTTCTCGTGCAGCGCCTGGATCTCTGCGGGGCCCGGAATCCTCATCGGGGGAGCGTAACAACCGCCCGCCCGGACGGGCCGGGAAGTTCCCGCGGCTGCCCTTTTCACGCGATCGGATGGTGCTGCGGGGAGCGGGCACCTGCCCGGCCCACGGGCCGTTCGAGCTGGTGACGGGACTTGTCGTCCATCATTCGGCACAGGGACGGGAGCACACCATGGGCCTGCACTTCCACCGCAACCCCGACGGCACGACGACCGGGCGCAACGAGGCCAACGGCTTCACCGTGACACATGCCGAAGAGGAGGAGGTGAAGCGGCAGCTGTACGAGGACGCCGGGTGGGAGTACACGCCTCCACCGCCGCCGGTTCCGCCCGGTTTCCATCGTTTCTCCTTGCTGCACGACGAGTTCCGGGCCTGCGGGTTCGAGGACGAGAGGTACGCGGGGCTGCGGGCGCGTCCGCCGGAGGGGTGCGTGCCGGCCGGCCGGGGGCGCCTCGCCCTGGAGTGCCGGCGGCGGGGGAAGACGCTCCTGGACGCGGTCGCCGGAACCGTCGCGGAGGTCCGCACCGAGCACGGCCTGGTGATGAACAGCCTGGGCGTCGACAAGCCCGAGGAGTGGTATGACGCGGACACCAAGAACGGATACGCGGCGCACATCGTCGCGCACCTGCTGCTGATGGCCGCCGACCGCGCCCGACTGCTCGGGTACGGGCGCAAGGACGTGGTCCGGCTACTCGATGCCACCGGAATCGAGTAGCCGGCGGAAGGCGGGCCGGCCGTGACCGTGGTGCGCCTCAGAGCAGCGCGGCAGACCCCGGCACGTAGTCCGGGTCCACCTGCGCCGCAAGGTCCCCACCCGTACGCGCGTCCGCCCAGGCGTGGACGTTGCGCAGGTGGAACTCGACCGCGTGGCGGTGGAGGCGGTCCCAGTCGCGCGGGTGGGAGTCCACGGTCTCCCGGAGGATCCGCAGGGCGTGGAGGTTGTGCGGTTCCAAGGAGGTGAGGGCGTCGGCGCGGCCCTGTTCCGCCGCGCGGATCCCGGGGGAGTGCACCAGGTGGGTCAGGAGGTCGTCGCCCACCTGCTCCTTGAGGAAGAGCAGGTCGTCCTCGCCGGTCACCTTGTTGCCGACGACCGCGATGCGGATGCCGAACTGTTCGGCGTGGTCGCGGTACTGGCGGTACACCGAGACGCCCTTGCGGGTGGGTTCCGCCACCAGGAACGTCACGTCGAAGCGGGTGAACAGGCCCGACGCGAAGGCGTCCGCGCCCGCCGTCATGTCGACCACGACGTACTCGCCCGGGCCGTCCAGCAGGTGGCCGAGGTACAGCTCCACCGCACCCAGCTTGGAGTGGTAGCAGGCCACGCCCAGGTCGGACTCGTCGAACTCGCCCGTCACCATGAGGGGGACGCCGCCCGCCCGGCCGACGTGCCGCGTGTGCAGTGCGTCGTCGCCGAGCGGGCGGAGGAGACGGGAACCACGACCCGGCGGGGTCGTCTTGATCATCGCCTCGGGTGAGGGGATGCGGGGATTGTCGCCCCGCAGGAGTGTTTTGATCTCGGCCACATGCGCGCCCAGGGGAGGGGCGGACTCCTCGGCGCCGCCGAGCGCCTCGGCCAGGTGCTGGTTGATGTCGCCGTCGATGGCGAGGACCGGTGCGCCGGAGCGCGCCAGGTGGCGGGAGAAGAGCGCGGACAGCGTGGTCTTGCCGCTACCGCCCTTGCCGACGAACGCGACCCTCACGACCGCCCCACCTTTTTGAAAATGGATGTCATGTGGATAGGTTTAAGGAGTGGTCCGTACCCGTGTCAAATTCCTTGCTCCGTACGGGATCTGAAGGGTCCCCGGCGTGGATCGTCCGGTTGACCGGCGTGTTCCGCTTGATGCATATGCTGTGCAAGTGCGTCATCACAGCATCAAGAGCCGCCTCCGGTTCCTCATCGCCCTCGCCCTCACGCCGTGTCTGGCCGGCTGTTTCGTGTCCCCCGGCGGGGAGTCGTCCCCGGAGGGCGGGCCGTCGGGCTCGCGGCTGCGCGTCGCCCTGGCCTTCCCGCCCGCCGAGAACCTCTCGCCGTACGGAGCCGACGCGACCCTGCTCAGTCGCCTCGGCGTCACCGAGGGACTCACCGCCCTGGATGCCAACGGCGCCGCGGCCCCCGCGCTCGCCCGGTCCTGGCAGCGGGAGGGCGACCGCACATGGCGGTTCACCCTGCGCGACGCCACGTTCCAGGACGGTACGGACGTCACACCGGCCGCCGTGGCCGCCGCGCTCACCCATGCCACCCGGGCCGAGCCCGCCCCCGCCGCCCTCGCCGGTGTCACCCTCGGTCCGAAGGCCGACGGCGAGCGCGGCATCCGCATCACCACCCGGGAGCCCGACCCCGTCCTGCCCATGCGCCTGGCCGGTCCGAGCCTCGCGATCCTCTCCCCGAAGGCGTACCGGAAGAAGGGCGGCCCCACCCCGGTCGGCACCGCCACCGGCCCCTTCGAGATCACCGACGTCGACGGTGGTGCTTCCGCCACTCTCGACCGCTACGACGACTACTGGGACGGTCTCGCCCACGCCGCCGGCATCGACGTGCGCTTCGTCCAGGACGGCACGGCCCGCGCCAACGCCGTCCGCACCGGGGACGTCGACATCGCCGAGGCGATCCCCGTCGCCCAGGCCGCGACGCTCGACGGGGCCACCCTCAAGGAAGCCGGCACCACCCGGACCACCAGCCTGCAACTCAACACGGAGAAGGGACCTTTCAAGGACCCGGAGCTGCGCGCCGCCGCCCGCGCGGCCATCGTGCCCTCCGCCCTCGTCAAGGGCGTCTTCGAGGGGTACGCCGACCCGGGCGCCGGTCTCTTCGGACCCGCCGTCACCTGGGCCGAGAGCAAGCGGGTGAAGCCGGTCGGCCGCGCCGAGCCCGCCCGGCCCGACGGCACGTCGATCACCCTCGCCACCTACGACAACCGGCCCGAGCTCCCCGAGGTCGCCCAGGTCGTGCAACAGCAGCTGCAAAAGGCCGGATTCACCGTGAAGCTGGAAGTGCGGGAGTACGCACGGCTGGAGAGCGACGCGCTCGCCGGGAAGTTCGACGCGTTCATCGGCGCCCGCAACAGCCTCCTGGACACCGGCGATCCCGTCGGAGTCCTCGGCAGCGACTACACCTGCGACGGCGGCTACAACCTGGCCCGGCTGTGCGACGAGAAGACCGACCGGGCCGTCGCCGAGGCCGTCCGGACCGACGGCACCGGAGAGCGGCAGGACGCCGCCATGGCTGCCGAGGCGGCGATCCTCCGCACGGACGCGGTCGTGCCGCTGGCCCACCAGCGGATCGTCGTCGGCGTCTCGGCCGAGGTGCGGGGCGTGCTGCTCGACCCGTACGAGCGGACCCTGGTCGGCACCGGGACGCGTCGCTGACCGGTCCGTTCAGGCGGGCAGCCGCGTGTCGATCACGCAGCTGATCTCCACGAGCTGCCCGGGAAAGGTCAGTTCGGTGACGCCCAGGGCCGTGCTGACCGGGCGGTGGGCGCCGAAGTACGCCCGGTTGGCCTTCCCCACGACCTCGGCGTTGCGCACCAGGTCCACCGCGTACAGCGTCTGGGACACGATCTGATTGCGCGTCGCGCCGTAGTGGGCCAGGACCCTGTCGAGGTTGGTGTAGGTCTGCTCCAGCTGGGCGGTGAGGTCGTCCTCGGCGTGGAAGCCGCCCGCCTCGTCGAAGGCGAGCTGCCCGGAGACATGGATCAGTTCGCCGGACCTGATCGCCTGGGCGTAGCCGAAGTGGCTCTCGGCCGGGATGCCGTGGTCGTAGACGTCGGTGGTGTTCACCGTCGGTGTCCTTCCGTCGGGCGCGAACCCGCGCTCTCTTGTGGTTACTGGGAAACCGTAGGAGAGTGAACGCCAACCTGGAAGAACGCACTTTTCGGTAACGGGGGAACCAGATGGTGACCAAGCAGGTGAGGGACCTGCCCGAGAACGCGGACCTGCGGCGGGCGGACTCCCTGGCGCGGGCGTTTGTTCTATTCTTGGGTCAAGGACCACACGGGGGTGGAGCGGCAATGCCCGAGCACGAACAGGACGATCAGCAGCGCGAGTTCGACCTCAGATGGGCGGACGGAGCCGAGCACAAGGAGCCCTCGGCCCGGGCCCGTATGCTCGCCGCCCGCTGGAAGCACAACCCGCCCGGGCCCGTGCCGTTCCGGGCCGACCCGGAGCACGTCGGCTCCCGCCGCCGTTCCCCCTGGATGTCCACCGCGCTGGTGCTGGGCTGCGTGGCGGCGGTGATCGTGCTGCTGGGGTACATCAACTTCAGGGCTCCGCACTAGAGGCTGTCCGGACACCGGCGGCTGCTAGCGTCCGGCCCCGTGGACGACAGCGTGTACGTGGGCAACGCCGGTACGGACGCCGCCCTGGACCGGGGGTGGATCCTCGGGCACTTCAAGGACGCCGGGGATCCGCGGCACAGCGAGGCCGTGGAGATCAAGTGGGGTGTGCACCCGCCCGGCGACGAGCGCGCGCAGTGGGTGAGGGGTGAGGAGCGGACGGCGCTGTTGGTCCTGGTCAGCGGGCGGTTCCGGGTCGAACTGCCCGGGCGGAGTGTGCTGCTGGAGCGGCAGGGGGACTACGTGGTGTGGGGGCGTGGTGTCGATCACTCGTGGCGTGCGGAGGAGGAGTCGGTCGTGCTGACGGTGCGGTGGCCGTCCGTGCCCGGCTACGCGGTGCCCGCCGGCGGCTGACGGCTTTGCCGGTCCTGGGGGTGATCACGACCCCTCCATGGGGGGCCCGGGTGCACACTGGCGGTGGGACGAGTGCGTGACTGCGGGGTGAGGCAGATGCACAGCCGCTTCCGGAGCGACCGGCGGTTGACCACCCGGATGGGGATCACGCTGTTCCTGCTCGGATTGTTGTACGTGGGGTTCGTCGCCGCGTTGATCGTGCTGCTGAGATCCTGGGTGCTGGTGGTGGTGGTCGCGGCGGCGCTGCTCGGCGCCCAGTACTGGTTCTCCGACCGGATCGCCCTCTACGCCATGCGCGGGCGGGTCGTGCAGCGGGAGGAGTACCCCGAGCTGTACACGGTGATCGACCGGCTGTGCGCCCTGGCCGACATGCCGGCCCCGGTGGTCGCCGTGTCCGCGATGGACATGCCGAACGCGTTCGCGACGGGGCGCAGTCCGGATCACGCGGTGGTGTGCGTGACGACCGGGCTGCTGCGGCGGCTGGAGCCGGCCGAGCTGGAGGGCGTGCTCGCCCACGAGCTGTCGCACGTGGCCCACAAGGACGTCGCCGTGATCACCGTCGCGTCGTTCCTCGGGGTGATCGCGGGGCTGATCGTGCGGTTCGCCTTCTACTCGCAGCTGTTCGGCGGGGGCCGCAGGGACCAGAACACCGCTGCCGTCTTCGCCGCCGTGATGGGTGTGTCCGCGGCCGTCTACGCGATCAGCTTCCTGCTGATCCGGGCCCTGTCCCGGTACCGGGAACTGGCTGCGGACCGGGCGGCCGCGCTGCTCACCGGCCGGCCCTCGGCACTGGCCTCCGCGCTCACCAAGGTCTGCGGCGACATCGCCCGCATCCCCGCCAAGGACCTGCGCACGGCCCAGGCTTTCAACGCCTTCTACTTCACACCGGCGCTGGGCCGCGAGCCCGGGATCGCGCGGCTCTTCTCGACCCACCCGAGCCTGGAGCAGCGGCTCGACCAGCTGGGCCGGATCTCCGCCGAGCTGGGCGAGGCGGCGGCCCCCGGAGGGATGTGACCGACCCATGGGACTGCTGGACATCCTGCTCGGCCGGACGAAACCGGTCGGGGCGGATCTCGACCGGATCTTCGCCCTGCCCGCGGCGGCCGTGACGCTGGAGGCCGCCGCGGGCTTCACGCCGACCGGGCGGGGCGCGGTGTGCTTCGCCACCGTCGAGGGCGCGGCCTTCGAGCAGTCCCACCGCGAGGTGCAGGCCCTGCTGGACGCCGACACCGACCGCGACGGCCCGCCGGTGGAGCTGCGGCAGGACGACTACGGCTACTCGTGGCTGGTCTCGCACCGCTCGCCCGACCGGCTCTCCGCGCTCGTGAACGACCTGCACGCCGTGAACAGCCAGCTGGAGGCCAACGGTTTCGGTCCCCAGTTGCTGTGCTCCCTGGTCGGGTTCGAGGACCGCGCCGGCCGTCGGCTCGCGCTGGTCTACCTCTACAAGCGCGGCACGTTCTACCCCTTCGCACCCCTGCCGGACGGCACGGAGCGGCGCGACAGCGCACTCGAACTCCAGGTGCGGGCCGCGCTCTCCGGTGATCTGCGCCTGGAGCCGGACCTGGGCCGCTGGTTCCCGGTGTGGGGGGCGCCAGGGCTGTGAACGCCCCTCGTGGACCGGGGCCGCGTGAGTGAATGGCCGTATGAGTGGGCTGATCCCTTTCCATCACGTCGTCGGCGGCGAACGGCTCAGCGGACTGACCACCGGCAGTGGCCGGCCGGTCCGGGCCACGGTCGTCCTGCTGCACGGCGCGGGCACCGGAAACAAGGAGCGGCTGGTGCCGCTGCTGGCGGAGTTCGCCGCGCACGGCTGTCACGCCCTCGCCTTCGACTTCTCCGGGCACGGGGAGAGCACCGGCCTGCTGCGGGAGCTGAGCCTGCGCCGCCGCTTCGAACAGGCCGTCTCCGTCATCGACGCCCACGCGCGGGGGGACGCCCCGCTGGTCCTGGCCGGGATCAGCATGAGCGGCCAGACGGTGGCGGACCTCGTGGGGCACTACGGGGACCGGGTGGCGGCCCTGGGGCTGTGCGCGCCGGCGGTGTACGGGGCCGAGGCGTGGGACGTGCCGTTCGGCGCCGGTGACGGGCGGTTCAGCGAGATCATCCGCAGGCCCGGGAGCTGGCGCGCGGCCCCGGCGCTCGACGTCCTGCGGGCGTTCGAGGGACGGGCGGTGCTCGTGGTGCCGGGCACGGACGAGGTGATCCCGCCCGCCGTGACCGAGGCGTTCTGCGAGGCGCTGGCCCGGCGGGCCCAGTTCACCCACTGGGAACTCCCGGACGCCGAGCACCGGTTGGGACTGTGGTTCCGCGACCACCCCGAGGATCGCCGCGAGTTCGTCGCCGCCGTGCTGACCGGGCTCGGCGAGCAGGGCTGGACGGCGACCCGCGCGTGGGTGGCCAAACAGCTGCCCGAGGACCGTACGGTCGGCAAGTCGGCTTTCCTGACCGGTGGCTGGAGCGCCCAGATGCGGCGGCTGACCCTCGACGACGGCACCGAGCTGGCGCTGCGGACCTTCGTGAAGCCCTTCTTCCGGCGGCACGCGCCCGGGCTGCTGACCCGCGAGGCGGAGATCCTCACGCTGCTGGCGGAGCAGGAGGGCGTGCCGGCCGCCGAGCTGATCGGCGTCGACGCGACCGGCGAGCACTGCGACCATCCGTCCCTGCTGATGTCCGTGCTGCCGGGGCGGGTCCGGGTGGACGAGGAGGAACTCGACGCGCGGGTGGACCTGCTGGCGGGCCAGCTGGCCCGGATCCACCGGATCGTCCCCCGGGAGCGTCCGCGTGCGTACCAGGCGTGGACGTCGCCGGCGGCGGTCCCGGCCGGGTGGGAGCGGGCCGTGGACGTCATCCGCCGCGCTCCCCCGCCCTACGACGGCTGCTTCCTGCACCGCGACTTCCACCCCGGGAACGTCCTGTTCACCGGTTCGGGGGCCGGTCTGCGGATCAGTGGTGTCGTCGACTGGGTGGAGACCTCGTGGGGGCCCGCCGACCTGGACGTCGCCCACTGCTCGACGGCACTGGCGCTGCTGTTCGGCCCCGGCTACGGCCTCGGTTTCCGGGAGCGCTACGAGGCCCTGGGCGGGCGGCGACTGGCCGACGGCCCGGAGCATCTGTACTGGCGGCTGCTCGATGCCCTGGCGTACGTCCCCGACGCGGCGAAGCTGGCGGGGCCCTGGCGGGAACTGGGCCGGACCGATCTGACGCCGCGGGTGCTGGGCGAGCGGCTGGAGGCGTATGTGGAAGGGCTGATGGAACGGTACGCCTGAGGAGGCGGGCCGGTCGGGGCGGTCGCGTGCGTCCCGCACCGAGCGGTACGCCTGAGGGAGCGGGCCGGCCGGGGGGCGGTCGCGTGCGTCCCGCACCCGTCCGGTGCCCCCGTGACCCGGGCCCCGGCGCTTCTGCCGCGCTTCCCCGTCCGTCACGCGCGCTGGGGCTTCCCGTCTCCGCCCGTGACGTAGACCCCCGCCCGCGCCGCCGTCACCGCCGCCTCGGCGGCCCGGTCGGCGGTGGCCTCGTCGAGTCGGCCGCCGCTGATCAGCAGGTGGTAGTAGAGGGGGGCGGAGACCGCGCGGACGACCTCGTGCGGGTCGGTGCCCCCGGGCACCTCGCCCCGGTCGACGGCCTGCCGGACACAGGGAGCCCATTCCCTGACGCGGATGTCGTAGAAGCGGTGCAGCGCGGCGGCCGTTCGCGCGTCGCCGGTCGCCGCGGCGATCAGGGCCTTGAACAGCGGCCCCTGCCGAGGGTCCGTCAAGGTGCGCTGGACGAGGCGGGCGTTGGCCGTCAGGTCGCCGAGCAGCGATCCGGTCTCGGTGCGCGGCGCGGACTGCTCGGCCATGTCCTCGAGAAGGTCGGCCACCAGGGCGGTCACCGTTCCCCAGCGCCGGTAGACGGTCGTCTTGCCCACGTCGGCGCGGCGCGCGACGTCGGCCAGGTCCAGGTCGGTGAAGCCCTGCTCCGTGAGGGCGTCCTCGGCGGCCCGCAGCACCGCCTCCCGCACGCGCGCCGTGCGTCCCCCGGGTCGTACGGTCCCGGGCTCACCTCCGTCAGCCATAACGGCACTCCTGTTCCATTAACGACTTCACCCTGCTGCCTTAGTGATTGTTAACGGAACCAGAGACCCGTTAAGCAGGGTCGCTGTCGACAGGAGTCCGCGATGGAGTACAGACGACTGGGCGCGTCCGGCCTGATGGTCCCGGCGCTGAGCTTCGGAGCCGGCACGTTCGGCGGGCGGGGCCCGCTCTTCGGCGCCTGGGGCACGACCGACGCGCGGGAGGCGCGCCGCCTGGTGGACATCTGCCTGGACGCCGGGATCACGATGTTCGACACCGCCGACGTCTACTCCGGCGGCGCGTCCGAGGAGGTGCTCGGGGAGGCGATCAAGGGCCGCCGCGACCAGGTGATCGTCTCCACGAAGACGAGCCTGCCGATGGGCGACGGCCCCGGCGACGCGGGCTCCTCCCGCTCCCGGTTGATCCGCGCCTGCGAGGACGCCCTGCGCCGACTCGGCACGGACCACCTCGACCTCTTCCAGCTCCACGCCTTCGACGCCGGGACCCCGGTGGAGGAGGTGCTGGCCGCGCTCGACTCACTGGTCCAGGCGGGCAAGGTGCGCTACACCGGCGTCTCCAACTTCTCCGGCTGGCAGGTGATGAAGTCCCTCGCGGCCGCCGAGCGGCACGGCCGTCCCCGTTATGTGGCGCATCAGGTGTACTACTCCCTGATCGGCCGCGACTACGAGTGGGAGCTGATGCCGCTCGCCCTCGACCAGGGTCTCGGCGCGATCGTCTGGAGCCCGCTCGGCTGGGGGCGCCTCACCGGCAAGGTCCGCCGCGGCACACCGCTCCCGCCCGGCAGTCGCCTGCACCGCACCGCCGACCACGGCCCGCCCGTCTCCGACGAGCACCTCTACGCCGTGGTCGACGCCCTGGACGAGATCGCCGAGGAGACGGGCAGGGCGGTGCCGCAGATCGCCCTGAACTGGCTGCTTCAGCGGCCGACCGTGTCGTCCGTCCTCATCGGCGCCTGGGACGAGCGGCAGTTGCGGCAGAACCTCGGCGCCGTCGGCTGGAGCCTCACCCCCGGACAGGTGGCGAAGCTCGACGCGGCGAGCCACCGCCCGGCGCCGTACCCCCACTTCCCCTATGAGCGCCAGGAGGGCTTCGCCCGCCTGAACCCCCCGGTGATCCCCGCGCCCGGCCGGGCAGCATGAACGAGCGCCGGGCGCCCCGTCGTCCAGGGCACCCGGCGCTCGCAGCCGAGCGGGTCAGCGGGCGTAGCGCATGAACGCCCGCACCATGTGGCACGTCGTGTCCGACGGCGGGTGGACGCCGATCTGCTCCGCCGTGTCGCGGATCGTCTCGTTGCGGGCCTGGTTCGGCATGTAGACGCCCGAGTCGAGCAGGGCGATCGCCAGGCGCATCGCCTTGAGGCGGCGGTTGTGCGTCACGTACCACTGACGGGGCCGGCCCGGCGGCAGCGGCCGCTTCTCCACGGGCGCGTACGGCAGGTCGAGCAGGACGGGACGCTTCGCAGTGGACTGGGTGGGCAACGGCTTCGACTTCAGGGCGGCAGCGGGCACGGGCATCCTCCTGTCGCGTCGGGCGGCTCACCGAAGACGTCGGCATCCCCGGCGCCACCCTCGAACACTGCTTACAGTTTACCGCCCGGCACTGACAACGGGGAGTCCGCCGAGAGCGGCAAAACCCCAGGTGGATAAGGGAATTGGCGTTACGTCACGGCAGGTCCGCAAGGTGCGGGTGAGGCGCCAGAAATTCGAACAAGACGGTCGGCGCGTACCGTGTGCGCATGGAGATCTGGATCAACCCCGCGTGTTCGAAGTGCCGCAGCGCCCTGACGCTGCTCGACGCCGAGGGCGCCGACTACACCGTCCGCCGCTACCTGGAGGACGTGCCGAGCGAGGACGAGATCCGGGGCGTGCTCGACCGCCTCGGCCTCGAACCCTGGGACATCACCCGCACCCAGGAGGCCGACGCCAAGGAGCTCGGGCTCAAGGAGTGGCCGCGGGACGCCGGTTCACGCGGCCGCTGGATCACGGCACTCGCACAGCACCCGAAGCTGATCCAGCGCCCGATCATCACCGCGGACGACGGAACGGCCGTCGTCGGGCGCACCGACGAGGCCGTACGGGACGCCCTGTCGCGCTGACGCGCCGTCGGCTCCGGACCCGCATGTGGTGCAGGTCACTTGAGTGACTCCTGTAACCACTGAGTAACCTCGTTCGGTATCTCGTACATAGCGGCGTACGCTCCCCTACCTCTCAGGAGGCGCGCATGTCGCGCAGGAGAACTCTCGGCACGAAGAAGAAGATCGCGCTGCTGGTCAGCGCGGCGACGGTGGCGGGAGGCGGGGCCTTCGTCATGGCGAGCACGTCGAACGCCGCGCCGACCCCCAAGTCGGCGTCGGAGTCGACGGTCTGCCTGGGTCTCGCCACCGCCCTCGGCAACAACCAGAAGTTCATCGCGGACCAGCGGGCCAACCCGGACGCCCAGTCCGAGGCGCGGATCGCCAACCGCGAGGCGGTCGTCGCGGAGATCAAGCGGAAGCAGGAGGCGTCGGGATGCGCCGTCGGGGAGTCGGCTCAGGACTCCCAGACCGCGCAGCCGTCGCAGCCCGCCCAGCCGGCCCAGCCGCCCGCGGCCTCGGCCCAGCCGTCGCAACCCGCCGCGTCCGCCCCCGGGGGAGACACCGGCGGCGGTGCCGCCTCCGGGCAGCAGGTGTGCAACGGCTCCACGGTCACGCTCTCCGGCGAGGGCGGTGCGCCTGCCGCGTCCAGCAACCAGTTCCCGGCCGGCACGAAGCTGAAGGTCACCAACCTGGACAACAACAAGTCCACGACGGTGGAGGTCACTTCGGTGTCCGGCAGCTGTGCGCTGCTCAACAACGCGGCCTTCGAACAGGTCCGTGAGCCCGGCAAGTTCCTGATCCGCCGGGCCCTGATCGAGAAGGTGGGGTGACGCCGTACGACCCAGTGAAGCGATGAGGCGGCGGCCACCCCCTCGGCCGCCCACCTCGTACGTGTCACCGGTCCTGCCGCCCCCGGCCAGGGGCGGCAGGACCGGCGCGTGCGGGCCCGCGCGGCGCCGGTCACCGGCTTGACGGAGGGAAGCCGGTGAAGGGCGCCGCGCAGCGCAGCGCGGCCTCTCGGCGTGAGGTGCGGCACAGCATCACCCGGTAACACGGGGTTCACATGCGAGCAATGGCCGGGAAATCGCCTGTTGCCAGGCTGCCGGGCAGCAGACGCGGCGCCCCAGTGCCGCAGCGCCGCAAAGCACCCGCGATACGCGCCCGGACACACCCGAGGATGAGGCCCGTGACCTTCAAGGCTGAGTACATCTGGATCGACGGCACCGAGCCGACGGCCAAGCTGCGTTCCAAGACCAAGATCATTGCGGGCTCCCCCGCCGGTCTGGACGCGCTGCCGATCTGGGGCTTCGACGGGTCCTCCACCAACCAGGCCGAGGGCCACTCCTCGGACTGCGTCCTCAAGCCGGTCTTCTCCTGCCCGGACCCGATCCGCGGTGGCGACGACATCCTGGTGCTGTGCGAGGTCCTGAACATCGACCTCACCCCGCACGCCAGCAACACCCGCGCGGCGCTGACCGAGGTCGCGGAGAAGTTCGCCGCGCAGGAGCCGATCTTCGGCATCGAGCAGGAGTACACGTTCTTCAAGGACGGCTACCCGCTCGGCTTCCCCAAGGGCGGCTTCCCGGCCCCGCAGGGCGGCTACTACTGCGGTGTCGGCGCGGACGAGATCTTCGGCCGTGACGTGGTCGAGGCGCACCTGGACAACTGCCTGAAGGCCGGTCTCGCCATCTCCGGCATCAACGCCGAGGTCATGCCCGGCCAGTGGGAGTTCCAGGTCGGTCCGGTCTCCCCGCTGGAGGTCTCCGACCACCTGTGGGTGGCCCGCTGGCTGCTCTACCGCACCGCCGAGGACTTCGACATCGCCGCCACCCTCGACCCCAAGCCGGTCAAGGGCGACTGGAACGGCGCCGGCGCTCACACCAACTTCTCCACCAAGGCGATGCGCGAGAGCTACGACGCGATCATCACCGCGGCCGAGTCGCTCGGTGAGGGCTCCAAGCCGCTCGACCACGTCAAGAACTACGGCGCCGGCATCGACGACCGCCTCACCGGCCTGCACGAGACCGCCCCGTGGGACAAGTACTCCTACGGCGTCTCCGACCGCGGCGCGTCGGTCCGCATCCCGTGGCAGGTCGAGAAGGACGGCAAGGGCTACATCGAGGACCGCCGTCCGAACGCCAACGTCGACCCGTACGTGGTGACGCGGCTGCTCGTCGACACCTGCTGCTCGGCGCTGGAGAAGGCCGGCCAGGTCTGACCTGTCCCGCAGGCTCCCCGAGGCGCTCACCGTCCGCGGTGGGCGCCTCGGTTCGTCTGCCGCGGCGTCGTGGCTCGTCGCGCGGTTCCCCGCGCCCCCGACGGGGCGCGGTTGTCCAAGCAGTGAGAGGAGGGTCCCCGTGCGGGACCAGCTCTGCTTCAATGGAGGCATGGCCAGCCACCAGAAGTGCACCGCGACGGGTCGTCACGACCTGGAGCCCTTCTGGCCGTCCCGTCAGCACGACGACTTCGACCGGGTGTGTTGCCGCGCGATGAACGCGCCGGCCCTCTAAAGCCGTACACCCCGGCCTTCGGCCAGCGCGAACCGCGTACGTCCCTCGGCGAGCCCGACCACGAATCGCGGCCGTCGACCTCCCCGACGAACTCCTCGCGCGAAAGAGCTGACCTCTCATGGCGACCACTCGTTCCCTGACCCCCGCCGCCCCCTTCACCGCCCCCGCGCCGCACGGCCCCCGGCACCGGCTGCGTGCCGTCGACCGGGACGAGGTGGTGACGGTCGCGGACCTGCTGCCGGGTGCCACCTGGCTGCCCGCGCCGCCGCACACCCTGCCCACGCTGCCGGGGCAGCCGCCGATGGTCGGCTACCTGGTGCTCGTCCCGGCCGACCAGCAGCCGCCGTTCCCGGTGGCGGTGCCCGCCCTGCCGCAGGACGCCGGACCGGAGCCCGCCGCCGGGCCGGGCGGCGAGCCGCTGATCCGCGTCGACACCGTGCAGCGCACCGCCCAGGTGGCCGGGCGGCCCCTCGACCTCACGTATCTGGAGTTCGAGCTGCTGGCGCACCTGGTGGCGCACCCGGGCCGGGTGCACACCCGCGACCAGCTGGTCGGCACGGTGTGGGGCTACGGGCACGTGGGGGACGGCCGCACGGTCGACGTCCACGTCGCCCGTCTGCGCCGCAAGCTGGGCGCGGAGCACCGCGACACGATCCGGACGGTGCGCCGCGTCGGCTACACGTACGTGCCGCCGAAGTGACACTGACGCCCCTGGGCGAGCGGAGTTGCTCCGTCTGCTGACAGCAGATCCCGGTTCCGCCCCCTCGCCCCACCGGGCAGAGTCACCGGCATGAGGCTTCTGCTGCTGGGTGGTACGGAGTTCGTGGGGCGGGCCGTCGTGGAGGCGGCGCTGGGGCGGGGCTGGGACGTGACAGTCTTCCACCGGGGGCGGCACGAGGCCCCGCCGGGCGCGCGGTCGCTGCTCGGTGACCGCACCGCCCCCGGTGGGCTGTCCGCCCTGGCCGACGACCCGGGCGAGTGGGACGCCGTCGTCGACACCTGGTCGGCGGCGCCGAGCGCGGTGCGGGACACGGCGCGGCTGCTGCGGGGCCGCGCCGGCCGGTACGTGTACGTGTCGAGCTGTTCGGTGTACGCGTGGGCCCCGCCCGCCGGGTACGGCGAGGACGCGCCTGTGGTGGAGGGGGCGTCGGCCGACGCGGAGCAGACCGCGTACCCGCAGGACAAGCGGGGTGGTGAACTGGCGGTGGTGGACGCCTTCGGCGCGGACCGGTCGGTGCTCGTACGATCCGGGCTGATCCTCGGCCCGTACGAGAACATCGGCCGGCTGCCCTGGTGGCTGGGCCGCACGGCGCGCGGCGGCCCGGTGCTGGCGCCCGGCCCGCGTGAACTGCCCCTCCAGTATGTGGACGTCCGCGACCTCGCCGGGTGGATCCTGCACGCGGCCGAGCAGGATCTGAGCGGGCCGTACAACCTGGTCAGTCCGCAGGGCCACGCCACCATGGGCTCGTTGCTCGACGCCTGCGCGCGAGTCACCGGCGGCACCGCCGAGCTCCGCTGGACCGAACCCGGGGTGATCCTGGAGGCGGGCATCGAGCCGTGGACCGAGCTGCCGGTGTGGGTGCCGCCGGGCAGCGACCTGCACGACGCCCTGCACAGCGCGGACGTCTCCCGGGCGGTCGGGGCCGGGCTGGTCTGCCGGCCCGTCGAGGAGACCGTGGCGGACACCTGGCGGTGGCTCCAGGACGTCGGGGGCGTGGCGCCCCAGCGCCCGGACCGGCCGCGCTCGGGGCTCGATCCGGAGGTGGAGGCGAAGGTGCTCGCGTCCGGCACCGGTGCCTGAACAACCCGACGAGGGTGTACGTAGCACCACCCCCCGGCCGGGTGTCCCGGCCCCGTGACCCGGCACGCGCGCTCGACGAGACTGACGTCATGACCATGGACACGACGAACGGCAACGGGCGGACGACAGGGCGGGGCATCGGGCTCGCCGCGGTGCGGGGGCTGGCGCTGGCCCTGATCTCCCTGCCGGGGGCGGTGCTGTGCTTCTGCCTGTCCCTGGTTTCGATCGCGCTCATCCCGATCGGGGTCGGAATCGTCACCACGCCCTACGTGCTGACGGGGGTGCGGGCGTTCGCCGACTGGCGGCGGGTGCTCGCGGCTCAGTGGGGCGGGGTGCGGATCCCGTCGGCGTACCGGCCGTTGCCGGAGGACGCCAACCCCCTCGTCGCGCACCTTCGGGATGCTGCGCGACCCGGCGACCTGGCGGGACCTGCGGTGGCTGCCGGTCGACATGACCGCCGGGTTCTTCACGGCGCTGCTGCCTGCGGTTCTGCTCCTGTATCCGCTGGAGGGGTTCGCGCTCGCGATCGGCCTGTGGCGGGTCTTCCCCGACGGGTACTGGTACGGGTTCCTGCCGGTCACCGGGCAGGCGTCCGCGTTCGGTGCGGCGGCCCTGGGCCTGGTGCTGCTGTTCCTCGCGCACTTCCTCACTCCGCGCCTGCTGGGCGTCCACTTCCGGCTCACCCGGGCCGTGCTCGGTGGCAGCCAGCGGGAACTGGCCGAGCGGGTACGGGTCCTGACCGAGACCCGGCGGGACGCGGTCGACACCTCCGCGGCCGAACTGCGGCGCATCGAGCGGGACCTGCACGACGGGGCCCAGGCCCGGCTGGTCGCGGTCGGCATGGACCTGGGCACCATCGAGGCGCTCCTCGACAAGGACCCGGCCCAGGCCAAGGAGTTGATCGCGCAGACGCGGAAGTCCTCGGTGGAGGCGCTGGCCGAGCTGCGCGAGCTGGTGCGCGGCATCCATCCGCCGGTCCTCGCCGAGCGGGGCCTGGGCGACGCGGTACGGGCCCTGGCGCTGCGGCTGCCGGTGGCCACCGAGGTGAGCGTGGACCTGCCCGGGCGGGCTCAGGCGCCGGTGGAGTCGGCCGCGTACTTCGCCGTGAGTGAGGTCCTCACCAACGCCGTGAAGCACTCGGGCGCCGACCGGATCTGGATCGACCTGCACCGGGCGGACGGCATGCTGCGGGCGACCGTCACCGACAACGGCAAGGGCGGCGCGGTGATCGGGGCCGGTTCGGGACTGGCCGGGGTCGAGCGGCGACTGGGTACATTCGACGGCGTCCTGGCCGTCAGCAGTCCCGCGGGCGGCCCCACCATGGTCACCATGGAGATCCCTTGCGCGTAGTCCTGGCCGAAGACCTCTTCCTGCTGCGGGACGGACTCGTCCGGCTGCTCCAGGCGCACGGCTTCGAGATCGCGGCGGCCGTCGAGTCCGGGCCCGAACTGGCCGCCGCGCTGACCGAACTGGACCCGGACGTCGCCGTCGTCGACGTACGCCTGCCGCCCACGCACACCGACGAGGGCTTGCAGTGCGCGCTGGACGCCCGCCGGCGGCGGCCCGGACTGCCGGTGCTGGTGCTCTCCCAGCACGTGGAGCAGCTGTACGCGCGTGAGCTGCTCGCCGACGGCAGCGGCGGGGTCGGCTACCTGCTGAAGGACCGGGTGTTCGACGCCGAGCAGTTCGTCGACGCCGTGCGGCGGGTCGCCGCCGGGGGCACGGCGATGGACCCGCAGGTCATCCAGCAGCTGCTGGCTCGCCGTTCGGGCGACGACCGGCCGCTGGCGCGGCTGACGCCCCGGGAGCGGGAGGTGCTGGAGCTGATGGCGCAGGGCCGGTCCAACGCGGCCATCGCCGGGAAGCTGGTCGTGACGGAACGGGCGATCGCCAAGCACACCGCCAACATCTTCGCCAAACTGGGCCTTGAGGTCTCGGACGACGACAACCGGCGCGTGCTGGCGGTTCTCGCGTATCTCGACCACGGCCGATGAAACCGGACGGGCCGCCTCACCCACCGTGGACGATCCACAACTCCCGGTGCCGAAGGGGCTGTTGAGAACACAGTGTCCTCACGAATCTCGCATCAATTTCCGAGACCTCTGAACACCCCTGGGACGCCCTCCGTATGGAAGGGAGCCGCTTCACTCCTGTCGGGCGCCTCGATGCCCCCGAAAAAGGAAGTCAGAGGAGTTCCATGGGACGCAACACAAGAAAACGCCGTACGCCGCTGGCCACCAAGGCCATTGCCGCATCGGCGGCCCTAGCGCTCGGTGGGGGCGGGCTGATCTGGGCAAACTTCTACGCCTCGGCGCACGAGGAGAACTCGGCGAACCAGACGAAGTCCGCGGGCGCACAGATCGCCACGATCCAGTGCCCGGACGTCGGACAGAAGCTGACCGATGTGCCGGACGGTGCTCGCCAGGGGGTGGACAAGGAGCTGGCCAACCTCGACAAGCAGATCAGCGAGGCCTACACCCGGCTCGCCTCCACGCGTCAGGCCCAGGCCGGTGACGCGGGCTTCGTCGACAACGCCATCCTGGGCCCGCTGAAGTCGAAGCGCGTCGCGGTCATCGACCGGATCGGCATCAACATCCGGCGGGTGGGCGGACAGGCCCCGGGCAACCTCGAGCAGCTGGCCGCCTGCAAGGGCATGGCCGCCGAGGCCGACACCAACGACGGCCAGGCCGGCGGTGGCCAGAACAACGACGGCCAGAACAACGACGGCCAGGACCAGGGCGGTCAGGACCAGGGTCAGGACAACGGCGGCCAGGACAACGGGCAGGACCAGGGCGGCAACGGCGGCCAGGCCGCCAACGGCCCCGTGGCGGACGACTTCATCAACATCCAGGACGTCCAGCCCAACTCCCGCAACCTGCCGAACGGCCTCGCCGCGAACGGCGACGGCGGTTCCACGGGCACGTTCACCACGAACTGCGGCACCAACGAGAACGAGAACCGCAACTCGGACAACGTGATCGTGGCGCCGGGTGTCTCCAACGGCGCGCAGCACCAGCACGACTACGTCGGCAACCAGAGCAACAACGCCTTCGCGAGCGACGAGGACCTGGCGAACGCCCAGACCACCTGCCAGAACCAGGGCGACAAGTCCTCGTACTTCTGGCCGGTCCTGCGGATCCAGGACGGTTCGGACGACATCGACGCCGGTCAGCCCGGCGGTGGCCAGGACGGCAACGTCGGCAAGATCGTCGAGCCCGCCGAGGCGCAGCTGAAGTTCGTCGGCAACCGCACCAGCGACGTCGTGGCGATGCCGAAGGCCCTGCGCATCATCACCGGTGACGCCAAGTCCTTCACCAACGGCCTGAACAACGCCAACACCTCCTGGAGCTGCACCGGCTTCGAGGACCGCCAGGTCACGGACAAGTACCCGCTCTGCCCCGAGGGCAGCTCCGTGGTCCGGACGTCCAACTTCCAGAGCTGCTGGGACGGCCAGAACATCGACAGCGCCAACCACCGCACCCACGTGGACTTCGTGGAGGCGGACGGCAGCTGCTCGAACGGCTTCAAGGCCATCCCCCAGCTCCAGGTCCGCCTGGTCTACGACGTACAGGCGCCGCAGATCGACAACGGGCAGGTGCAGAACGCCTTCGCGGTCGACTCCTTCCCGGAGCAGCTGCACAAGGCGATCACCGACCACAACGACTTCATCAACTTCTTCGACGAGAACGTGATGAACGAGATGGTCCAGTGCATCAACAACGGCGAGGACTGCCAGTAGTCCTGGTCCGGACGACAGCCGAAAGCCGGCGGTGGGAATTCCCACCGCCGGCTTTCGGCTGTTCCGGTCCCGGGGCGATCAGCCGTGATGGCTGCTGCTGCCGCTGCCGTGACCGCCGCCCTTGTTGTGGCTGCCGCCGGGGTTCATGTGCTCGGAACCCTCCTCCATCGTGCCGCCGAGGGTGCCCTGGAGCGCGGTGACCGTCTTCTGCTGGCCGACGGCGACCCACTTGCGGCCGACGAGGTAGTAGCCGCCGTAGTCCTTGGCGCTGTTGAGCCACTCGCGCTGGCCGCGGTCGGTGGCGAAGGTGGCGAGGACGTACTTGTCCTTGCCCTTCTTGCACAGGGCCTGGCGGATGGTGTCCGCGTCCGTCTGCATGTCCGGCTCGCAGTCGGCCTCGGCCGCGATGTGCTCCAGGCTGCCGCTCACCTCCTTCACAACGGCCGCCTCGTCCTTGCCGCCGGATCCGCCGCAGCCGGTCAGCGCCAGTATCGCCACCGCGCCGCTCAGCGCGAGCATCGGTCGGGTCACCCTCATCTGTTCCTCCGGTCCTTGTCGGCACGGTCCTGCCACGGCACGATCCGGACGCATGCCGCACGGAGCCCCGGCAAGAGGCTCTCGCCTTCGATACGGCTGCGGCTCCGGACATGCTCAAATTCCGCTGCCCCGCTGTGCACTCCTGTGCGAGGGTGTCCCGGTGGATCAGGACTGGGAAGACCGTGTGGCCGCCCTCTGGGACCGTTCCGGCGACTACGCCGAGACGGAGGAGGACGAGGCCCGCTTCCGCGCCGACGTCGACGCCCTCGTCGCCGAGCTGCCCGAAGGCAGTCCGCACGCCCCGTTCGAGCAGGCCTGCGCCTGGGACTCCACGGGCCGCTCCGACAAGGCGGTCCCCCTCTACCAGGAGGCGCTGCGGCTCGGCCTCGCCGACGTGAGCCCCTACAAGGCCCGCCGGACGAAGATCCAGCTGGCCAGCTCCCTGCGGAACATCGGCCGGGCCGAGGAGGGCGTCGCCCTGCTGACGCCCGAACTGGTCGCGCCCTCCGACGAGCTGGACGACGCCGTACGCGCCTGTCTCGCCCTGTGCCTGTCGAGTCTCGGCCGCGACCGGGAGGCCCTGGCGCTGGCGCTGGGTGCCCTGGCACCGCATCTGCCGCGCTACCAGCGGTCCATGGCGAACTACGCCCGGCTGCTCGTGGAACCCGGGCAGCACCCGGGGGCGTGACACTCCGCCTCCAGGTGACCATCCCCCGATTCGCTCGTTCTGCTGAACGTGCAGTCACAGGATGTCGCCCCGCGCCCCGCACCCCCCACCCCCACCGGTCTGCTCGTGGACGTCGAGCAGGCCGAGGCCGCGCTCGTCGAGCACTACCCGAGGCTCGTCCGGCTGGCCTACCTGGTGCTGCCGCCCCGGCTGGGCCGCAGCCGCCGCGTCCTGACCGCACACGCCCTCACCCAGCGGGCCCTCCCCCGCAACCGCACACCGGCCCCCGTTATCCCCACCCAGTCCACCGGCCGGGACGGTGACCCCGGCTACGCCCTGGTCCGTCTTCAGGTGCTGCGCTCGGCGCTGGAGGCGGGGCTGCCGCTGACGGCGAAGGCGTGGCCCAAGCGGGCCCAGCTGCCGCCGCTGCTGCCGCACGTGTGGGGCCTGAAGCTGTTCCCGCGCTCCGGCGGCGCCGACGAACTCGCCCTGGATCAGCGGCTGTCCACCCTGTCGGGACCGGCCCGGGCCGTCTACGCGCTGCGCGGTCTGGAGCGGCTCACGGACGAGGGGGTGGGCAAGGTCCTCGCCGCGGTGGGCGTCGCCGACCCGGAGGGCGCGGTGCTGGAGGCCGGCGGGATCCCCGCCCAGTACGGGCTGCTCGACTCCCCCGAGTTCGACCCGTGCTCGCTCCAGGCCCGCCCCACCGACCTGATGCGCCGCCGCCAGCACCTGAAGGCCGCGCTGGCCGCCGGTGCCGCCCTGCTGGTGTGCGGGGCGCTGCTCGGGCTGCCCGGTGAGGGCTGGGGCCCCGAGGGCGCCGCGGCACCGCCGTACGCGCGCAACCCGGCCGCGCAGGCCGCCCTGGACCCCTCGAAGCTGACCCGGATGCCCCCGGAGGCCTGGCGCAGCTCGGCGCGCACCGACTTCTCCGTGTGGCCGGCCCGCGGCGACCTGACCGGCGACAAGGCCCTGCTCAGGCGCGCCCTGGCCGTGTGGGCCCGCCCGGGCGGGACGGTCCAGGTGTCGGTGACCCCCGGCACCCTCTCCGGCGGCCCGGCCGGACCGCCCCAGCTGCTGTACGCGGGGACGGTCGACGCGGCGCGCGTGGTGATCCTCTACGACGGTCTGCGCATCGCCCGGTACGCCGAGCCGAAGGACGGCACGCAGGGCGCCGCCCTCGACTTCGCCCGGGTGGACGGGGCCGGCCGGGCCGAGGCGGGCGCGGTGGTCCTGGGCCGCTCCGACGGCAACGTCCGTTATCTGACGGCCCCTTGGGTGAAGAAGGCCGGCGAGCGGGACCTGATGAAGCCGGGCTCCGGCGCGATGGACCTCACGCTCACCGACGGTGTGACCACGCCCCTGGCCAGCCCGGCCCTGCGGTCCGGCCCCTGCACCTCGTGGAACGTGCTGCAAGTGACGGACGGCGCCAGGACGCGGCTGCTGACCGACCTCGGCGAACTCGTTCCGGCGCGGCTCACCACCGGACGGCCGGGTTCCCCGCGTGAGGTGTCCGGCGCCGCGGCGCTGCGCACCTGGCAGCCGTTCGCCTGCTCGCTGGGCACGGTGCGCTCGGCGGGGGTGCGGAGCGTCAACGCCTGGGCGTTCAACGAGCAGCCGCTGCCCGACGCGAGCGGCTCGGCGGCCTGGGTGTGCACGCGGGCCGAGACCTGGCGGGGCGGCGGGGCACGGGTGCTGGCGCAGTTCCACACGCCGGGCGGGGCGTACGGGGCGGCGGCGGCGAAGGCCGAGAACGTCCCGGCGTGCGGGGAGCGTGACCCGCACGTGCTGGCGGGGGTGCTGTGGAAGTCGAAGGCCGGCGACTGGTACCTGCTGGCCGCGGGAGGCCGGGAGACCGCGTCGATCCGGGCGACGGGTGGCGTGAACGGAGTACAGCAGGGCAGTCTGCTGACCGTGCCGGCCGAGCAGGGAGCGCAGGCTCAGCTCAAGGGCACCCTGAAGGACGGGCGTTCGCTGCGCGGACTGCGCTGACACGGGCGGTTTCCGGGCCCGTGGGGTGCGGCCGGGGACGCCCCGTGATCGATCCGGCCCGTTCGAGGCCGGAATCGATCGGTAAGGTGTTCGCATGACTATCGGGGTTCGCCGCAGAATGGGAGTCGAGGAGCGGCGGCAGCAGTTGATCGGCGTCGCCCTCGAACTGTTCAGCCGCCGCTCGCCCGACGAGGTCTCCATCGATGAGATAGCGTCGGCCGCCGGCATTTCCCGCCCGTTGGTCTACCACTACTTCCCCGGCAAACTCAGCCTGTACGAGGCCGCGTTGCAGCGGGCCTCGGACGATCTGGCGGCCCGCTTCGTGGAGCCGCACGAGGGTCCGCTGGGGGCGCGGCTGCTGCGCGTGATGCACCGCTACTTCGACTTCGTGGACGAGCACGGGCCCGGTTTCTCCGCCCTGATGCGCGGCGGTCCGGCGGTCGGCTCCTCGACGACCAACGCGCTCGTCGACTCCGTACGGCAGGCCGCGTATGTCCAGATCCTTTCGCACCTGGGCGTGACCGATCCGCCCGCGCGCCTCGAACTGGTCGTCCGTTCCTGGATCTCGCTCGCCGAGTCGACGGCGCTGATCTGGCTGGACGGCCGGCGCATCCCGCGCGAGGAGCTGGAACCCCAGCTCGTCAATGACTTCGCGGCGCTCGCCGCGGTCAGCGCCGCCTACGACGAGGAGATGGCCGCGCTGCTGCGCGAGATCGTCAAGGACGAGCCGGCCGACGGCCCGTTCGCGCATCTGGCCGGCCGGCTCATCGCCCTGGCGGGCTGAGCGGGCCCAGGGTCTGTCGTTTGGATCACGCCGCAGACGCGGGGCCTGGCACGCGCATCTGCCGCGTTGTCGTCACTCGCCGACGCTCCGCGTCGACTCCCTCCTCCGCCTTGCAGCTACACGCACCAAGCCCCGCTCACCGGCATCGAGAAGCACCGCCGTTGCCCTGCGGCCTGATCCGAACGACAGACCCTAGCTCTCGGACTTGGCGTACGACGGGTCCAGGTCGCGGACCTCGGCGGAGGCGTGCAGCGCGCGCCCTCCGGCGGGCTTGAGGTGGGTCCGCAGCAGCTCCAGCGCGGCCTGGGTGAGCCGGGCCTTGGTCTCGTCGGTGCGGCCGGCGAGGAGCGCGATGTGGACGTGCACATGGGCGTGCCCCTCGGTCTCGGGGCCGACCACGATGTCCTCGGTCGGACGGAACCGGCTCTTGCACGCCGCCGGCTTGGCGGCCGCGATCTCGACCGTCGCCTCGTGCAGCGCCTTGGCGAAACCGGGCCGGTCGAAGTCGCCGGCGAGGTCGGCGGAATAGTCGACGGTGATCTGCGGCATCAGTACTCCTGTTCTGGGCGGCCAACGGGCTCACCCTAGCCGCAGGGCCAGCATCGCGATGTCGTCCTCGGGGTCGCGGCCGAAGCAGCCCAGCAGCACGTCGCAGAGGGTGTCGAGGTCGGGCGGGGCGTCGGCGGCGGCCGTGCGGAGCTGGTCCATGGAGGTCGTGATGGGGGTGCCGCGGGTCTCGATGAGGCCGTCGGTGACCATGAGCAGGCGGTCGGTGCGGTGCAGTCGGCACTCGGTCGCCGGGGGCCGCTCCAGGCCCAGCCCGAGCAGCGGACCGCAGGCGTCGGCGTACCGGGCGTCGCCTCCCGCGCGCAGGATCAGCGGCGGGATGTGGCCGGCGTTGGCGATGCGCACCCGCCCGCTGCCGGGGTCGACCAGGGCCAGGCACACGGTGGCCGTAACGTCGGGGTGGTACTCCTGGAGCATCCGGTCGAGCCGCGTGGCCAGCACGACCGGGTCGCTCTCGTCGACGCAGTAGGCGCGCAGGGCGTGGCGGATCTCGACCATGACGGTGGCCGCGTCCAGCGAGTGCCCGACGACGTCCCCGACCGCGGTGAGGATCCCCTCGCGGGTACGCAGGGCGGCGTAGAAGTCGCCGCCGATCTCGGTCTGCTCGGAGGCGGGCACGTACCGGACGACGATGTCGACGCCGGGCAGGTGCGGCAGCTTGTGCGGCCGGGGCAGGAAGCTGCGCTGGAGGGTGAGGGCGACATGCCGCTCCACCTGGTACATCAGCAGCGGTTCGGCGGCGAGCGCGGTGGCCTGGGCGAGGCGGGCGCGCAGTCCGTCGTCGGCGGGGTCGCCGACCGCCGTGCGCCGCACGGGCGTGGCGAGGCACACCGTCGTCCGGCCGTCCTGGGCCGTCGCCACGGTCACGCGGGCATCCTCCTCGACGCCCGGACGGAAGACCCCGGCCGGCCACAGCGGCGCGGGCACGACGGTGGTGTGCACGCCCGTGCGTCCCTCCGCGAGCCGGGTGACCAGCCGTGCCGCCACCTGGTGGGCGTCGTCGTCCGCGTCCGCGGGGCGGCCCCGGGCCGTGCCGCGGTACGGCTCGCCGTCCGGGCCCACGACGAACACCACGGCGGGTGAGGCGGTGAGGCGTGCGGTGCCCTCGGCGGCCGCGGTGGCCAGTTCCCGCGGACAGCGGGCCGCCTGCACGGTGATGACGGCCTCGGCCAGCAGCGTCAGCCGGTGCACGGCGGTCTCGGCGCCCGTGGCGCGCCGGGCCCCGCGTACGGCGGCCCGGACGACGGCCTGGATCTCCCGTGGTTCGGCGGGCACGGTCAGATAGGCGTCCCCGCCTGCGTCGAGACCCCGGCACCGGTCGCCGGGAGCGGTCGCGGCGGCCGAGAAGTGCACGACGGGCAGTGCGGCCATGGGCGGCTGGGCCCGGACCCGGCGGCACAGTTCGAAGCCGCTCATGTCGGGCAGGCCCACGTCGACGAGGGCCACGTCGGGCAGGGTGCCCTCCCGCAGCCGCACGTCGAGTTCGACGAGTGCCTCGCCGCCGCTGGCGACGGGCACGACCCGGTGGCCGGCCCGTTGCAGCACCGCGCCCATGGCGTAGCGGCTGGCCGCGACGTCGTCCACGACCAGCACGGTTGTGCCGGAGCTGTGCTGCATGCCGCTGGCGTGCCTCTCGGTGGCCTCTCGGGGCGCGTACGGGAAGGGGGCGGGCCGTGGATCACGGCCCGCCCCACCCAACGTAGTGCGCTATCCGGCGGCCCGGGTGAAGACGGCGACCGTGCGCCCCGGAACGGCGAAGGTTCCCGATTCGGCGGCGTAGGAGGCGGACTTGACGGTAGAGTCCGCGCCCGCCGCCTGGACCGGATGCAGCCGGTACCCCGCCCCGGCCAGTGCGGGCACGCGCTGCTCCTGCTTCTCCGGCGTGGCGTTGAAGACGACGACGAGGTCACCGAGCCGCATGGTGATCACGCCGGGCGTCTCGTCCGTGCCGGACAGCGGGAAGGACAGCCGGGACTGCACCTGTGCGGCCGTGCCGAGGGAGAAGTCCCGCTCGGTGCTCCGGATCCGCAGCAGGTCACGGTAGGCGGCCGAGGTGCCCTCGATCTGCTCGCAGCCCACCGTGACCTTGGTCAGCAGGGGCTTGGCATAGGGCCACTTGTCGGTGTTGTCCGCCGCCATGGGCAGGCCGCGGCCGAAGCCGTTGCCGTCCTCGCACCTCCAGTGGACGGCGTTGAACCAGTCGCCGCTGTCGTAGGAGTTGCGGTCCAGGGACTTGGAGCGCAGCAGGTCGGTGCCCGCCTGGGAGAGGGCCGGGCCCTGGGAGAGGGTGGCCGTCGCCATGGCCAGGACCTGCATCCGGGCCCGGTCGGCCGCGCTCGTCGAAGCGGACAGCTTGAAGGCGAGCGCGTCGAACAGGGTCTCGTTGTCGTGGGCGTCGGCGTAGGCGAGGGCGTCTCCGGGGGCGTCGGCGTACCCGGCGGGGGCGCCGTTGTAGTCGACCTCGGAGCCCTTGACCTCCTTGCCCGCGGTGTCGGTGAAGCGGTAGCCGGCGAGGTTGCCGGAGAGCCCGACCTTGATCAGATCCTGGTAGTGCAGCAGGCGGGCCTTCTGCTCGGCCTCGGTGCCGTTGTTCTTCGAGGAGTTGGGGTCGGTGTACAGACCGGACGCGAAGCCCTGGACGCCGGGGTCCTCGTCGAAGGGGCCGCCGCCGCGCACGGCGTCACGGGCGCGGTCGGAGAAGGTGGCGATGCCGGTGCCGGCCATGTTCTTCTGCGTGGCCTGGGGGAACCGGGCGTCGTCGGCGATCTCGCCGAAGTTCCAGCCCTCGCCGTAGAGGATGATCTTCTTGCCGTCGACGCCGTCCTTCGCGGGGGTCAGCGCGTCGAGGGCCTCGCGGACCGCGAGGATGTTGGCCTTCGGGTGGTGGCCCATGAGGTCGAAGCGGAAGCCGTCGACCTTGTACTCCTTCGCCCAGGTGACGACCGAGTCGACGACGAGTTTGCCCATCATGGCGTTCTCGGTGGCGGTGTTGGCGCAGCAGGTGCTGTTCGCGACCGAGCCGTCGGCGAGGAGCCGCTGGTAGTAGCCGGGCACGATGCGGTCCAGGACGGAGGTGTCCGCCTGGCCGCTCGCCGCGGTGTGGTTGTAGACGACGTCCATGACGACCCGCAGGCCGTCGTCGTTGAGGGCCCTCACCATCTTCCGGAACTCGACCGTGCGGGCGGTGCCGTCCGGGTCGGTGGCGTAGGAGCCCTCGGGGACCGTGTAGTGGAACGGGTCGTAGCCCCAGTTGTAGGCGTCCTTCGCGGCGATCTTCCCGACGCACTCCTGCTGCTTGTCGGAGTCGGCGGGGAAGGAGGCCAGGTCGCAGTCGGTCTTCGCCTGGTCGGTCTTCCTCTCCGGGATGGTGGCGATGTCGAACGCGGGCAGCAGGTGGACGTACGAGGTGCCCGCCTTCGCCAGCTCGCGCAGGTGCTTGCTGCCGTCACTGGCCTTGTCGGTGAAGGCCAGATAGGTGCCGGGGTGCTTCGCCGTGCGGTCCTCGACGGAGAAGTCCCGGATGTGCAGCTCCTGGATCTGGGCGTCCCGCAGCGGCACGGCCTTCGGCTTGGTGTACGCCGACCAGCCGGTGGGCTTGAGCGCCTTGTCGTCCAGGTCGACGACGAGGCTGCGCTTCGAGTCGGCGGTGAGGGCGACGGCGTAGGGGTCGGTGACCTTGTTGGTGACGACCTTGCGGACGCTGGGCGCCCAGACCTTCACGACGTACCGGTAGGGCTTGCCCTTCCAGGACTTCGGGCCGGTGACGGACCAGACGCCGGTGCCGGCGTCACGGCGCATCGCGGTGGTGGAGTCGCCGATCTCCAGGGACACCTGCTGGGCGGTCGGCGCCCACACGGACAGCGTGGGGCGGCCCTTGTCGAACGTCGGCCCCAGGTCGGCCCCGGTGGCGCCGGAGTACAGGTCGTCGAGGACACCGGCGATCTGGACGCCGGTCGCCGCGAGCACCGCTCCGTTCACCGCGTGCTGGGTGGCGACGACCTGCCCGCGCAGGGCCTCACGGACCCGGTCGCGGTCGCGCGGGTCGACGGTCCAGGCGTCGTACTCCTTCAGGTGCGGGAACTTCGCCTGCTGGGCGTCGGTCAGCTCGCTCCTCGACAGGCGCAGCCACGTGGCGTCACCGGTCAGGGCGCCGTCCTTCACGGCGATCGAGCCGTCGCGGGCGTAGAGCAGCTGGGTGGAGGCGGCGGCGTCGGAGCCGTTCCAGGCGAGGGTGTTCCGGTCGATCCAGACGGCCTTGGAGGTGGTCAGGTCGAGGGCGGCCGCGCTGCCCGCGGGCTGCGGGAGCAGGTACTTCTCCTGGCCGCTCACCAGCCACACCTCGGGGCCGTTCGCCTTGAGGTCGAGCGACTGGTCGGTGGGCAGGTCCTTCTCGTCGCCCTTGTGCAGGATGTAGCTGAGGCTGGTGGCTCCGTCGGTGAGCGGTACCTCGAAGACTGCGCCATAGGAATCAGTCTTGACCGGTTCGAGGGGCTTCGACCACTCGGTGGGGTTCGCGGCGCCGGTCCAGACGTGCAGACCCCAGCCGTCGTACGTCCCGTCGGCCCGGTGGTAGTGCAGGACGGCCTTGCTCTTGTCGGGCGCCGGGTACTCGGGCCGCTCGGTGGTGACGGTCTCCTTGCCCTGCTCGATCCAGATCTCGCCGGTCTTCGTGACGTCGATCGTGCGGTCGGTGGCGACGTCCTTTGTGCCGTCCTTGTCGATGACGAGGAAGCCGACGTTCGAGGCGCCGGGCTTGAGCTTGACCCAGGCGAAGGCGCCGTAGGCGTCCCGGCCGGTGAAGGGGTGGCTCTTCGGCCACTCGGTGGCCTCGCCCTCGGCCAGGTCGCCCCAGGCGTACAGGCCCCAGTCGGCGTAGTCCCCGTCGGCGCGCTTGTAGTGCACGATCGCGTAGTCGCGCGAGGAGGCGGTGGGCGGCTCGGGGGCGGGCGGGGTGCCGGTGGTGGAGGCGGCGAGGGCGCTCGCGGTGCGGCCGGCCGAGTCGACGACGACGGCCTTGTAGCGCAGGGCCGTGCCGGGCGCCACGTTCTTGCCGATGGTGTGGGTGACCTTGTAGGGGGCGTGGTCGGCGGAGCCGAGGGTCTGCCACCTGCCGTTGCCGGTCTGCGCGGCGAAGACGACACGGTTGAGCTGTCCGCCGCCCGTGTCGGCGGTGACCTCGACGGTTCCCGTCGCACCCGGGGCCGGGGCCTTCAGGGTGATCGTCGGCGCGGTGGCGGGCTCGGCGAGCCTGCCGGACGCCTTGAGGACGATCGCCGAGCCGGCCGGGACGGTGACGGTGAGCTTCCTGTCGCCGTCGCTCTTCGGGGAGGCGCTGGTGCCGTGGATGCCCTTGAAGGTCATGCCGGCCGAGCCGGTCGGGAAGGTCGCCGTCTTCGCCTCGCCGGCGTTGTTGAAGGCGACGACGTACTCGGTGCCGTTCTTCGCGTCGGTGCGGGAGAAGGCGTAGACGCCCGGTCCGTCGGCCGCGTACCGCTGCTGCTGGACGCCGTCGGTCAGTGCCGGGTTGGCCTTGCGGAGCTTGGCGAGGGCACTGATCTGTTGGTAGAGCGGCGCCTTCATGTCGTAGGCGTCCTCGGCGTGGGTCCGGTCGGTGCCGATACGGTCGTCGTCGAGGTAGTCGGCGGTGCGCGAGGCGAACATGGTCTGCCGGGCGTCCTTGTCACCGCCCGGGCCGGTGAAGCCCTGCTCGTCGCCGTAGTAGACGACGGGGTTGCCGCGGCTGAGGAACATCAGCTCGTTGGCGAGTTTGTCCTTGGCGAGGAGCTCGGCGTCGGTGGCCTTCGGGTCGTCCTGCTTCAGGAAGGACCCGATCCGGCCCATGTCGTGGTTGCCGAGGAAGGTGACCTGCTCGTACGCGTTGGCCTTGCCGGTCGTGTACTTGTAGTCGTCGCCGAAGACACCGGCGAGCTTCTGCGCGCTCGCGCCCTGCGAGGCGTACTGGCGGGCCGCCTCCTGGAAGGGGAAGTCGAGCGTGGCGTCGAGGCGGCCCTGGGTGACGTACGGCGAGGTGACGTCCGTGTCGGCCGAGTACACCTCGCCGAACATGAAGAAGTCGTCCCGGCCCCGCTTGGCCGCGTAGGCGTCGAGGGCCGTGGCCCACTGGGTCCAGAACTCCATGTTGACGT
Organism: Streptomyces sp. SID5643; assembly: GCF_009872555.1. NCBI lineage: Bacteria > Bacillati > Actinomycetota > Actinomycetes > Kitasatosporales > Streptomycetaceae > Streptomyces > Streptomyces sp. SID5643. The sequence goes on along the minus strand of NZ_WWIC01000041.1, from coordinate 92,869 downwards.
GCTTCACGGTGTCGATCCGGAAGCCGTCGATGTCGAAGTCCCGCACCCAGCGCTGGTAGATCTTCTCCATGCCGTCGACGACCTCGGGCCGCTCGGTCCACAGGTCGTCGAGGCCGGAGAAGTCGCCGTGGGTGGAGCTCTCACCGGCGAAGGTGGAGTCGCCGCGGTTGTGGTACATCGTCGGGTCGTTGAGCCACGACGGCACCTTGTTCTTCTTGGTGACCACCGGGGTGCGCGGGAAGGAGTCCCGGTCGACCGCGGGGAAGCCGCGCCGCCCGTCGGCGTAGTCGGCGTCGTCGAAGGGCACGCCGTCCTTCGTCAGGTACGGGAAGGCGCCCTTGGACAGGTAGTCGTAGGACTTCTCCTCGTAGTCGACGACGTCCGCGGTGTGGTTGGTGATGACGTCGAAGAAGACCTTCATGCCCTTGGCGTGGGCCTTGTCGATGAGGGTTTCCAGGTCCTCGTTGGTGCCGAAGTGCGGGTCGACCTGGGTGAAGTCGGTGATCCAGTAACCGTGGTAACCGGCCGAGGCGTTGGCCCCGGTGCCCTGCACGGGCCGGTTCTTGAAGATCGGGGCCATCCAGAGGGCGGTGGTGCCCAGGCCCTTGATGTAGTCGAGCTTCTTGGTGAGGCCCTTGAGGTCGCCGCCCTGGTAGAAGCCCTTGTCGGTGGGGTCGTAGCCGGTGGCGAGGCGGGAGCCGGTCAGGCCGCCCTTGTCGTTGCGCGGGTCGCCGTTGGCGAAACGGTCCGGCAGGACGAAGTAGAACTGCTCACGGGTGGCGTCGTGCCGGGCCGGCTCGGCGGCGAGCCTGGCGTCGGACGGGGGCGGTGGCGGGGTGTCCGCCCGCGCCGCGAGGGGCTGGACGAGCGCTGCGGCCAGCGCGGTCACGGTGACCGCGGCGACCCGTCCGGTACGGGCAGTTCGGCGCCTCGACGGCACCGGCCATCTCGGTATCAAGACGTGGACTCCTTGCGACGTGCGGCTCTTGAGGTCCGACCCCGCGCGACCGTATCGCCGCCGCAACTCTTACAGCAAGAGTCCTGAAAGCATCAGAAAGGAATTTCAGAACACCCGAGGGGCCCCTCAGGCCGCCATCAGCGCCGCCAGGGCGCGGCCCATCGCGGCGTTGAACTCTTCCGGCGCCAGCGGCAGACGGGACTTGACGTCCCGGTTCCACTGGTCGGCGAGGACCTCGGCGGAGCCCGCCTCGACACCGTCGAGGGCCGCGTCGGCCACGAGGCCTCGGTGACGCCCCTCGGAAGAACCGGCCGAGGGGCGTCAGCCGACGTGCAACTCAGCAGCTCGACTTGCCCGCGTAGATCGCGAGGGCGGTGTTGGAGCCGAGGGTGGCCGTGAACTGCCCGCCGGCGTTCACCGTCACCGTCCTGCTGTTCTGCACATCGCAGTACGTCCCCGCAGGCAGCGACGTCTGATACGTACGGCTCAGCGAACCCGGCTCGTGGTTGATGGCCACGAAGCCCTTGCCGCCCCGGCCGAACGCGATGGCGTCGCCGCCGTTGTCCCACCAGTCGGTGACGGCCTGACCCCGGGTGGCGTTGCGGAAGCCGACCATGGACCTGATCTCCGGCCAGTTGTGCTGGCACTTCCAGCCGTCCTGCCAGCAGGCGTTCACCTGGCCGCCGTTCGGGGGGCCGGCGTCGTGGTCGGAGAACTCGTAGCCGGAGTTGATGTCCGGGGCGCCGTAGGGCCAGGCCAGCATGAAGACGTTGGCCAGGGTGTAGGTGGCGTTGTCCTTGTAGCTGAGGGTCGAGCCGTTGCGCTCGGTGTCGTGGTTGTCGACGAAGACGCCCGACACACCGCTGCTCATGTAGCCCCAGCCCTCGCCGTAGTTCTTCAGGTAGGCGAGGTTCTCGTTGGTGAAGACCCGCTTGAGGTCGTAGGCGTAGCGGAACTCCTGGACGTCTCCGTTACTCGTGTATTCGGTGGGCTGGACCGCCTCGCCGGAGCCGTGGATGACCTCCTGCTTCCAGTACACCGACGGGCTGTTCAGCCGGGACTTGATGTTCGCCAGGTCGGCTGCGTCCATGTGTTTGGCCGCGTCGATGCGGAAGCCGTCGACACCGAGGGAGAGCAGGTCGTTCATGTAGCCGGCGATCGCGCCGCGGACGTAGTTCTCGCCCGTGTCGAGGTCGGAGAGGCCGACCAGTTCGCAGTGCTGGACGTTCCAGCGGTCCTGGTAGTTGGTGATCTGGCCCGTGCAGTCGTCGAAGTCGGGCGCCGAGTAGAGGCCGGGGTAGTTGTACTTCGCGTACGACGAACCGCCGGTGCCGGTGCCGTTGCCGGCCGCCATGTGGTTGATGACGGTGTCCACGACGACCTTCACACCGGCCGCGTGGCAGGTGTTCACCATGTTCTGGAACGCCGCGCGGTCGCCGAGCCGGCCGGCGATCTTGTAGCTGACCGGCTGGTACGAGGTCCACCACTGCGGGCCCTGTATGTGCTCGGCGGGCGGGGAGACCTGGACGTAGCCGTATCCGGCGGGCCCGAGGGTGGTGGTGCACTCGCGGGCCACCGAGGCGAAGTTCCACTCGAAGAGGACGGCGGTGACGTCCTTGGTGCCAGGTGGGGAGGCCTGTGCACCAGTCGGGGTCATGACAACCGCAGCCGCGGCGAGCGCGACGGCGGAGGCGAGGTATCTGCGTGCCATGTGGGGTTTCCTTCTTCGTTGAAGGTTCTTGCTGCAAGGTTCAGAAACCTTGCGGTGACGCAGATAGTAGAGGCCCGCCGCCCGAAAGGGCAGCGGGCCGTACGAAATTCAAAGGAAAGTCAGGCGCGGGCCTCGGCGGTCGCGGTGGTCCACCACACCGTGGTGTCGGCCGGCACCTTGGCCTCGTCGTCGACCTCGACGATCTCCCCGCTCGCCACCAGCACCCGGCCGTACGCCGGCATCGCCACGGACTCGCCGGTGGTGTTGGCGACGCACACGAACTCCCCGCGCCGGAAGGCCAGCACGCCCTCGGGCGCCCGCAGCCACTCCACGGACGTGCCGGCACCGAGGTCGGGCTGCTCGCGCCGCACACGGAGCGCGGCCCGGTACAGCTCCAGCGTCGAACCGGGCACGCCGGTCTGCGCCTCGACGCTCAGCTCGCCCCAGCCCTCCGGCTGCGGCAGCCAGCTGCCCCCGTCGCCGAAGCCGTACGACGACCCGGTCCTGGTCCACGGGATCGGCACCCGGCAGCCGTCGCGGAAGCCGTCCTGGCCCGCGCCCCGGAAGTACGCCGGGTCCTGGCGCACCTCGTCCGGCAGGTCGACGACGTCGGGCAGTCCGAGCTCCTCGCCCTGGTAGACGTAGGCCGAGCCGGGCAGCGCCAGCATCAGCAGGCTCGCGGCCCGGGCCCGGCGCAGGCCGAGTGCGCGGTCTCCGGCCAGGCGGATCTGTGTGCCGAGACCTGCCGGGTTGGCGAAGCGGGTGGCGTGCCGGGTGACGTCGTGGTTGGACAGCACCCAGGTGGCCGGGGCACCGACCGGACGCATGGCCTCCAGGGTGCGGTCGATGACCTCGCGCATCTCGGCCGCGTCCCAGTGGGTGCTCAGGTACTGGAAGTTGAACGCCTGGTGCAGCTCGTCCGGGCGGACGTAGTTGGCGGTCCGCTCGATCGTCGGCGTCCACGCCTCGGCGACGAAGATGCGCTCTGGGGGTACCCCCTGCACGGAGTGCTTGGGGGAGTACTCGTCCAGGATCAGCCGCCACTGGCGGTAGATCTCGTGCACGCCGTCCTGGTCGAAGAACGGCATGACATCGTTGCCCAGCAGTTTCACCTGGTCGTGGGATCCAAGGTCGGGCAGCCCGTCCGCCTTCACCAGGCCGTGGGCGACGTCGATGCGGAAGCCGTCCACGCCCATGTCCAGCCAGAAGCGCAGGATGGAGCGGAACTCGTCGCCGACCGCCGGGTGCTCCCAGTTGAAGTCGGGCTGCTCGGGGGCGAAGAGGTGCAGGTACCACTCGCCGGGCGTGCCGTCGGGTTCGGTGACGCGGGTCCAGGCCGGGCCGCCGAAGATCGACTCCCAGTCGTTGGGCGGCAGTTCGCCGTTCTCGCCCTTGCCGGGACGGAAGTGGTAGCGGTCCCGCAGCGAGGAGCCCGGGCCCTCGGCGACGGCCCGCTTGAACCACTCGTGCTGGTCGGAGGAGTGGTTGGGCACCAGGTCGACGATGATGCGCAGGCCCAGCGAGTGGGCGTCGCGGATCAGCGCGTCGGCGTCCAGGAGGTTGCCGAACATGGGGTCGACAGCGCGGTAGTCGGCGACGTCGTAGCCGGCGTCGGCCTGCGGCGAGGCGTAGAAGGGGCTGAGCCACACGGCGTCCACGCCGAGCTCGCGCAGGTACGGCAGCCGGGTGCGGACACCCTCCAGGTCGCCCATGCCGTCGCCGTTGCTGTCGGCGAAGCTGCGCGGGTACACCTGGTAGATCACCGCGTCCCGCCACCAGTCGCGGCGCTTGGCGACGGCCGTGGCGGACGTGGGGGTGGGGGCAGGTGCAGCTGAGTGCTGGCTCATGTCGTCCTTGATGCGTAACAGGATGTCGGTCATGGAAGGCGTGGGTGGGGTGACGAGGCGGCCGCGGCACAGCGGGGTCGGATGGGCGCCGCGGCCGCCTCGGGCTGGTGGAGGCCGTTCGGCGACGGCCCGGAGGGCGCCGGATCAGCCCTTGGTGCCGCCGGCGGTGAGCCCGGTCACCAGGTTCTTCTGCACGAGGTAGAAGAACGCGGAGACGGGTATCGCGATGAGCACCGCGGTCGCGGCCATCAGGTTGCGCTGGGCGTCGTGCTCGCTGATGAAGCTCTGAAGGCCGACGGCGAAGGTGTACTTCTCGTCGTCCAGCATGAAGACGGTGGCGAAGGCGACCTCACCGAAGGCGGTGATGAAGCTGTAGAACGCGGCCACCGCCAGACCGGGCCGGGCGAGCGGCAGGATCAGCCGGAAGAACGTGCCGAAGGGCGTCAGTCCGTCGACGCGGCCGGCCTCGTCGATCTCGAACGGGATGGTGTCGAAGTAGCCCTTCAGCAGCCAGGCGCAGTAGGGCACCGCGGTGGAGCAGTAGACCAGGACCAGGCCGAAGTAGGTGTCGACGAGTTGCAGGCTCGACAGGATCTGGTACATCGGCACGATCAGCACGGCGATCGGGAACATCTGCGTGCACAGCAGGACCCACATGAACTTCTTGTAGCCCGGGAAGCGCATGCGGGACACGGCGTACCCGGTCGTGGCGGCGATGACCACTCCGATGACCGTGGTTCCCAGGGACACGATCAGCGTGCTCTGCAACCAGTGGAAGAAGGCGGTCTCCTGCAGCACGAAGCTGTAGTTGTCCAGGGTCATCTTCGACCAGATGCCGCCCGGGTGCAGGTAGTCGTCCTTGTCCGGGCCGAGGGACAGGAAGACCAGCCAGGCGATCGGGAAGAGCGCGATCAGGCTCGCGATGATCAGCAGGCCGTGGGAGAGGAGGCTCCCGGCCGCGCCGCGGCGGCCGCGCCGGCGCACGGGGGCGGGCGCGGGGGCGACGGCGGGGACCGGGGCCCCGCCCGCGGACTGCTGGACGGTCGTGGTGCTCATGGGGACTCCTGCCTCAGATCGCGAGCTGCTGCTCATCGCGGTTCAGCCAGCGGCGGTAGAAGGAGGTGAAGACGATCAGGATGCCGAGCAGCAGGATGCCGTAGGCGGCCGACTGCGCGAAGTCGCGCGGCTGCTGTCCGAAGCCGAGCTGGTAGGCCCAGGTGACGAGGATCTGCGCGTCCGGGGCGGTGTTGCCGAACAGCAGGAAGATGATGGCGAACTGGTTGAACGTCCAGATCACGCCGAGCAGCACCACGGTGGAGCTGACCGACCTGAGGCCCGGCAGGGTGACGTAGCGGAACTGCTGCCAGCGGCTGGCGCCGTCCATCTCGGCGGCCTCGTAGAGGGAGGAGTCGATGGACTGCAGGCCACCCAGCAGGGAGACCATCATGAACGGCACGCCGCACCATGTGTTGACCATGATCGCGGCGAAGCGCTGCCAGAAGGTGTCCTCCAGCCACGCCGGGGTCGGCAGGTGCAGCGTCTCCAGGCCGGAGTTGATGATGCCGGAGTCGGCGAGCATGAAGCGCCAGCCGAAGACGGTGACGAAGGTCGGCACGGCCCACGGCAGGATGAGGATCAGCCGGTAGAAGGTGCGCCCGCGCAGCTTCTGGTTGAGCAGCAGCGCCAGGCCCAGGCCGATGGAGTAGTGCAGGGCGACGCACAGGGCCGTCCACACGATCGTCCAGATGAAGTGGGACCAGAAGCGCTCGTAGGCGGTCTCGCCCCACAGGATGTCGGCGTAGTTGTCGAAGCCGATGAACTTGTAGGTGGCCTCGATCTCGTTGACGCCGATCGTCCGGGCCGTGTTGAGGCTGGTCGCGTCGGTGAGCGTCAGGTAGAAGCCGTAGGCCAGGGGGTACAGCACGAGCACGCCGAGCACGACGGCCACGGGCGCGATCATCGCGTAGGCGTACCAGTGCTTCTGGTAGCTGTGCTTGAGGCGCCGGCCCAGCCCGGACCGGGGACCGCGGTCACCGCTCCGCTTGCCGGTCGCTCGGTCGATGGCGACTGTCATGTTCGACAACCTTCTTCGCGAACTGGAGATCAGCTGGAGATCGAGGGGTACGGCACACAGGCCGACGGCCGCCGGATCCTTCCCCCTCTGTGCTGGAGGATCCGGCGGCCACAGGGCCTACTTGCTGTAGTCCGGGAGCAGCTTGGCGATGGAGGTCTCGGCGCTCTTCAGCCCCTCGTCCAGCGACTTCTTGCCACCCGCGATCGCGAGCAGCTCGTCGTCCAGCGGCGTCCACAGCGAGCTGTACTCGGGCAGCTCCGGCCGCGGCTGGGCGGCGGCGAGGACGCCCTGGTAGCCGGCGATGCCCGGGTCGGCCTTGACCTCGTCGGTGTAGGCGTCGTCGCGCGTCGGCAGCGTGTTGTTCTTCAGCGCGATGGTCTCCTGGGCCTTCGCCGAGGTCATGAACTTCACGAACTTCAGCGAGGCCTCCTGGTGGGCCTTGTCCGAGCCCGCGTAGACCGAGAGGTTGTGGCCGCCGGTCGGGGCGCCCGCCTTGCCGGCGGAGCCGGCCGGGACGGTGGCGATGCCCAGGTTGGCCTTGTCCTTGAACGCCGAGCCCTTGTAGAAGTTCGTGATCTCCCACGGGCCCTGGACGATCGAGGCGACCTTGCCGCTGACGAACGCCTCCTGGATGTGGGCGTAGGCGTCGGCGGTGGTGTCGGCCTTGTGCAGGCCCTTGCCCTTGAACAGGCTCAGCCAGGTGCCGTAGGCCTTCTCGGCCGCGGGCGAGGTGACCGTGATCTTCTTGGCGCCGACGTCGACGGTGTCGGCGCCCTCGCCGTAGAGGAAGGAGTGGGCGTAGTAGGACTGGGTCGAGCCCCAGTAGCCGTCGACGCCGGTCTTGTCCTTGATCGTGGCCGCGGCCTTCTTCAGGTCGTCCCAGGTCTTGGGAGCCTCGACGCCGGCCTTCTCGAACAGGGCCTTGTTGTAGACCAGGGCGAGGGTGTCCGTGGTGAACGGGACACCGTAGGTCTTGCCCTCGTACTGGGCCTGCTTGATCAGGTTGGACTTGAACTTGTCCTGCTCGGCGAGGGCGTCGGTGCCGTCCAGCGGCAGGAAGAAGCCCTTCTTGGCGAAGGCGGGGGTCCAGCCGACCTCGGAGCGCAGCACATCGGGGGCACCCTTGGAACCGGCGGCGGTGTCGAACTTGTTCTGCGCCTGGTCGAAGGGGACGTTGACGTACTTGACCTTGACGTCCTTGTTGGCGGCCTCGAACTCCTTGACGAGGGCCTTGTAGGTCGGCGCCTCGTTGGTGGCGTTGGAGGTGTCCCACCAGGTGATGGTGACCGGGCCGCCGGCCTCGTCGCCGCTGTCGCTTCCGCCGCACGCCGTCGCTGCCAGGGCGAGGGACGCCACCAGCGCGGTGGCCGCTATGCCACGCCGCATGAGTTCTCCTTGAGGGTGAAGCCCGTTGTGCTGCCGACTGCGCCGTTGGCCGCCGGGCGTCGGTGACATTAACCGCGTCGCAACGTGTTGCGAAAGACCTTGCAGCAAAAAGTTGCAAGAGGTGCGGATGGTTATCCCGCCGTGACCTCCCCTCGATCGCCCTGAAGCCTTGATACGGCTGATCGACGGGGAGTCGGACAGCTGTGCAAGACTCTGCAAGCACTTGCCATCCGTTTCCGCCGGGGGAATCATCCGTTGCGGAGCGGACGCCGACACGACCTCAGGGGACCGCGATGACCAAGCAACCCGCAGCGGGCCGGGCGCCGGCCCGCGCCCGGCGTCCCGTCGGTGTGCAAGCGGAAGTCCGGCCGCTACAGTCCAGTGCTGTGACCACACGGCTTGCGGACATCGCTTTGCAGGCGGGGGTGAGCGAAGCGACCGTCAGCCGCGTCCTCAACGGGAAGCCGGGCGTCGCCGCCACGACCCGCCAGTCCGTGCTGGCCGCCCTCGACGTGCTGGGCTACGAACGCCCGGTGCGGCTGCGGCAGCGCAGCGAGGGCCTGGTCGGCCTGATCACGCCGGAGCTGGAGAACCCGATCTTCCCGGCCCTGGCCCAGGTCATCGGCCAGGCGCTGACGCGGCAGGGATACACGCCCGTGCTGGCCACCCAGACCCCGGGCGGCTCGACCGAGGACGAACTGACCGAGATGCTGGTGGACCGCGGGGTCGCCGGCATCATCTACGTCTCCGGGCTGCACGCGGACACCACCGCCGACATGCAGCGCTACGACCGGCTGCGCGCGCAGGGCGTGCCCTATGTCCTGGTCGACGGTTTCTCGCCGAAGGTGCAGGCGCCGTTCATCTCCCCCGACGACCGGGCGGCGATGAGCCTGGCCGTGACGCACCTGGCGTCCCTCGGGCACACCCGGATCGGACTGGCGCTGGGGCCCAAGCGGTTCGTGCCGGTGCAGCGCAAGATCGAGGGGTTCGTGCGGGCGGTGCAGGAGCAGCTGGGCCTGGCCGCCGAGACCGTCGAATCGCAGCTCGTGCAGCACTCCCTGTACACGCTGGAGGGCGGACAGGCCGCCGCGACCGCCCTGATCGAGCGGAACTGCACGGCCGTGGTGTGCGCCAGCGACATGATGGCGCTGGGCGCCATCCGGGCGGCCCGGCAGCTCGGTCTGGACGTGCCCAAGGATTTCTCCGTGGTCGGTTTCGACGACTCCCCGCTGATCGCGTTCACCGACCCGCCCCTGACGACCATCCGCAAGCCGGTCCCGGCCATGGGCCAGGCCGCCGTGCGCACGCTGCTGGAGGAGATCGGCGGGACGCCCGCGCCGCACAGCGAGTTCGTGTTCATGCCGGAGCTGGTGGTGCGCGGTTCGACCGCCTCGGCCCCGGGGGAACGCGGTCGCTCCTGAGGCCTTCCGCCTGATTCAGCCGTAGAACATGCGGCTCGTACGAGGCCGCGGGATGATCGGTGGGTAAGTCCTTTTCTGGCAGACTTTGCGCCTATGGGTGAAACGACCGTGACGAAGCCGGAGGGCCTGGAAGCGGCCCTCCCGGACCCTGTTGCGGCCGATCCGGGGCCTGGTCCGCTGCGCAGACTGCGCACCCCGCACCGGCCCCGGTTCTGGTTCGAGATCCTGCTGATCGCGGTGAGTTACTGGACGTATGCGCTCGTCCGCAACGCCGTGCCGGAGCAGAAGGCCGAGGCGCTGCGCAACGCCGACTGGATCTGGCGGGCCGAGCACCACGTGGGCATCGCCGTCGAGGAGTCGGTCAACCACGCCGTGAACTCGGTGCATTGGCTCATCGTCGGGATGAACTACTACTACGCGACGCTGCACTTCATCGTCACGCTGGGTGTCCTGGTGTGGCTCTACCGTCGCCATCCCGGCCGTTACGCGGCGACCCGGCTGGTGTTGTTCGCGACCACGGCCGTCGCCCTGGTCGGTTACTACCTGTATCCCCTCGCGCCCCCGCGGCTGATGACGGGCGGCGGCTTCATCGACACGGTCATGGTCCACCAGACCTGGGGTTCGATGGCGTCCGGCGACCTGAAACACATGTCCAACCAGTACGCCGCGATGCCGTCGATGCACATCGGCTGGTCCGTGTGGTGCGGCCTGACGATCTTCGCCCTGGCGCATGTCCCCTGGGTGCGGGTGCTGGGCCTGGTGTACCCCGCGCTGACGCTGGTGGTCATCGTCGCCACGGCCAACCACTTCTGGCTGGATGCGGTCGGCGGCGTGCTGTGCCTGGCCTTCGGGTTCACCGTGGCCCGGCTCTGGTACGGAAGGCAGCCGTACGCACTGCCCCGGACGGTCCCGGCCCGCGGGCGGGACGCCGCCCGGGAACGGGGGGACGGCGGGCCCGGGGCGCGGACCGGCGGGCCTCAGCGCTCGGCGGCTCCGTAGAACAGTTCCTCCATCACGCCCCGCGCCCGGCGCGCGGTCCGCCGGTAGCCGTCGAGCATGTCGCCGACGTGGCCGGGGCCGTAGCCCAAGTACCTTCCTACGGCCGCCAGTTCCCGGGGGTCGGAGGGGAAGGTGTCGCCGGCCCGGCCGCGGACCAGCATCACCGCGTTGCGGACCCGGGTCGCGAGGACCCAGGCCTCGTCGAGGGTCGCCGCGTCCTCGTCGGTGATCAGCCCGGCGGCGCGGGCCGCGGCCAGGGCCTCGCGGGTGCGGGTGGTGCGCAGTCCCGGCACCGCCGATCCGTGCCGCAGCTGCATCAGCTGCACGGTCCACTCCACGTCGGACAGGCCGCCCGGACCGAGCTTGGCGTGCAGCTTGGGATCGGCGCCGCGCGGCAGCCGCTCGGACTCCATGCGGGCCTTCAGCCGGCGGATGTCGCGCACGGCCTCGTCGGTGAGCCCGTCCGCCGGGTAGCGCAGCGGGTCGATCAGCTCGATGAACCGGTGCCCCAGGTCCGCGTCGCCCGCGACGGGCTCGGCCCGCAGCAGCGCGTGCGACTCCCACGTCAGGGACCAGCGGCGGTAGTACGCCGCGTACGACGTGAGGGTGCGCACCAGCGGCCCGGACTTGCCCTCCGGGCGCAGGTCGGCGTCGATGAGCAGGGGCGGGTCGGCGCTCGGGATCTGGAGCAGGCGGCGCATCTCGGAGACCACCTTGTTGGCCGCCTGGGCCGCCGTCCGCTCGTCGACGCCGTCGCGCGGCTCGTGCACGAACAGCACGTCCGCGTCGGAGCCGTAGCCCAGTTCGTGGCCGCCGAACCGGCCCATGCCGATGATCGCGAACCGGGTGGGCAGGTCGTCCCCCCAGTTGTCCCGCACGACCGCGCGGAGCGTGCCCGCCAGGGTCGCGGCGGTCAGATCCGACACCGCGCCGCCGACCCGGTCCACCAGGGCGCCCTGATCGGCCTCGGCGGGCTGCTCCTCGGTGCCGTAGGAGCCGACGATGTCGGCGGCGGCCGTGCGGAACAGCTCCCGGCGGCGCACCCCGCGAGCCGCCGTGACCGCCTGCGCGGCGCCGTCGGCGCGTTTCACGGCGGCGAGTATCTCCTGCTCCAGGTGAGCGCGCGGCCGGGGTTCCAGACCGCCGCCGTCCCCGTCTCCGAGCAGCGCGACCGCCTCCGGGGCGCGCATCAGCAGGTCGGGCGCGAGGCGGCCGGCGGACAGCACCCGGGCGAGGTTCTGCGCGGCGGCGCCCTCGTCCCGCAGCAGCCGCAGGTACCAGGGGGTCTTGCCGAGCGCGTCGGACACCTTGCGGAAGTTGAGCAGCCCCGCGTCCGGGTCGGCCGAGTCGGCGAACCAGCCGAGCAGCACGGGCAGCAGGGTGCGCTGGATGGCGGCCTTGCGGGTGACGCCGGAGGCCAGCGCCTCCAGGTGGCGCAGGGCTGCTGCCGGGTCGGCGTAGCCGAGGGCGACCATGCGTTCGCGGGCCGCCTCGGTGCTGAGCCGGGCCTCGCCGGTGGCGAGCTGGGCGACCGCGTCGAGCAGCGGCCGGTAGAAGAGCTTCTCGTGCAGCCGGCGTACGACGCCCGCGTGCCGCCGCCACTCCCGGTGCAGGTCGGCGACCGGGTCCGTGCGCAGGCCGAGGGAGCGGCCGATGCGGCGCAGCTCGGCCTCGTCCTCGGGGACGAGGTGGGTGCGCCGCAGCCGGAACAGCTGGATGCGGTGCTCCATGGAGCGCAGGAAGCGGTAGGCGTCGTCGAGCTGCGCCGCGTCGGACCGGCCGACGTAGCCGCCGGCGGCGAGGGCCTCCAGCGCGTCCAGGGTCGTACCGCTGCGCAGGGAGGTGTCGGCCCGGCCGTGCACCAGCTGGAGCAGCTGCACGGCGAACTCGACGTCCCTGAGGCCGCCCGGGCCGAGCTTCAGCTGGCGGTCGACCTCGGCGACGGGGATGTTCTCCACGACCCTGCGGCGCATCTTCTGCACGTCGGGGACGAAGTTCTCGCGCTCGGCGGCCTTCCACACCAGGGGCTGGACGGCGGCGACGTACTCCTCACCGAGGTCGAGGTCGCCGGCCACCGGGCGGGCCTTCAGCAGCGCCTGGAACTCCCAGGTCTTGGCCCAGCGCTGGTAGTAGGCGAGATGGCTGGAGAGGGTCCGCACGAGGGGGCCGTTCCTGCCCTCGGGGCGGAGGTTGGCGTCGACGGGCCAGATGGAGCCCTCGACGGTCGTCTCCGAGCAGATCCGCATCATGTGCGAGGCGAGCCGGGTCGCGGCGCGTACGGCCTTGGTCTCGTCGGTGCCCTCGGTCGCCTCCCCGACGAAGATGACGTCCACGTCGGAGACGTAGTTCAGCTCGTGGCCGCCGCACTTGCCCATCGCGATGACCGCGAGGCGGCACTGCTCGGCGTCCTCGGGCGCGGCCGCCCCGGCGATGGCGAGCGCGGCGCGCAGGGTGGCGGTGGCGAGGTCGGCCAGCTCGGCGGCGGACTCGGCGACGCCGGTGGTGCCGCAGACGTCCCGGGCGGCGATGGACAGCAGACAGCGCCGGTAGGCGACCCGCAGGGAGACCGGGTCGGTGGCCTCGGCGAGTCCCGCCTCGAACTCCTCCACCCCGGGGTGCAGGTCGTACGCCTCGTACATGACGAGCGCCTGCCAGTCGTCCGGGTGCCGGGTGAGGTGGTCGGCGAGGGCGGTGGAGGCACCGAGGACACCGAGGAGGCGGTCGCGCAGGGGCTTGGCCGCGATCAGGGTGTCGAGCAGTTCCCGGCGGGCGCCCGGGTTCTGCTGGGCCTCCAGCAGCCGGACGAGGCCGAGCAGCGCGAGATCGGGGTCGGCGGTGGCGCCCAGCGCCTCCAGCAGCACGGGGTCGTCGCGCAGGGGCGCGAGCTCCGGGCTGTCCAGGAGCCGCTCGGCGGCGGACGCGTCGGTGAAACCGTGCCGCAGCAGCCGCGTGAAGGTACTGCTCCTGCGCCCCGGCGCCGCCGTCATCCGGGCCTCCCTCGCACTGTTCCTCGGACATGCATCGGATCAAGGTCGTACGGCTTTGAGCCTAACCGCACGGGCCGGGGGAAGCGCCGGGGAGTTCGGCAGGCGGACGGGTGCGCGCGTGGCCAGGTGGACTGGCCACGCGGGGGGAGGCACGGTACGGCGGTTGGCGGTGCTCCGGGGGACGCGAGGGCCATTTCCTCCCCGGCACGCGTCCGGTGGCCGTCCACTCGGTGGCGCCGCCCGGCATTTTCGGCTTCGGTGAGAGAGCCGTTCAGCCGGCTTCAGCCGGACCCGGTGATCGGTTCCCGTAAGGCCGGACGAAGGAGTCATGCCCATGGACATCACCCTGGAAGTCATTCCACTGCCCGTGTCCGACATCGACCGCGCCCGGGACTTCTACCGGGACAAGGTCGGTTTCCACGTGGACATCGACCAGGAGGTCATGCCCGGGATGCGGATCGTCCAGCTGACCCCTCCGGGTTCCGGGTGCTCGATCGCCCTGGGCGAGTCGATCTGGGAGATGACGCCCGGCCCCACCCCCGCCCCGGGCTCCTACCAGGGTCTTCAGCTGTGCGTCGCCGACATCAAGGCGGCCCACGCGGAGCTGGTCGCCCGCGGCCTCGACGTCTCGGAACCGGTCCAGTACTCCCCGGACGACGGCGCCACATTCATGCACTTCCAGGACCCGGACGGCAACGGGTGGGCGGTCCAGGAGTACCGGCGCCGGGCCACCGAGCCACTGCACCAGTTGCTGGCGGACCTGAAGCGGCAGCAGGCCTGAGGCCCCGGGGAACCGGTCAGGAATCGAGAAGCACGGCTCCCGGAGCGCGATTAGCGTCGTTGTCATGACGTCCATCGCATCCGTCACCCTCGAGGTGGCCGACCCCGCCGCCGCCGAACGCTTCTACGCCACCGCCTTCGGTCCGGGCGACCGGCTGCGCCTGCGGGCGTCGGAGGCACCGACCTCCGGCTTCCGCGGGTTCACGCTGTCACTCGTGGTCGCCCAGCCGGCCGATGTGGACGCGTTCTTCGAGGCGGCCGTGCGGGCCGGGGCGACGCCCCTGAAGCCCGCCGCCAGGTCGCTGTGGGGCTACGGGGGCGTCGTCCAGGCCCCCGACGGGACCATCTGGCAGCTCGCCTCGTCGTCGAAGAAGAACACCGGCCCGGCGACCCGGCAGATCGACGAGTTCGTCCTTCTCCTCGGCGTCGAGGACGTGAAGGCCAGCAAGCGGTTCTACGTCGAGCACGGTCTGGCCGTGGGGAAGAGCTTCGGCGGCAAGTACGTCGAGTTCGCCACCGGGGGCCCCGTGAAGCTGGCCCTGTACAAGCGCAGCGGCCTCGCCAAGGTCGCCGGCGTCTCCCCCGACGGCACGGGCTCCCACCGCCTGACCATCACCGGCGACGCCGGGCCGTTCACGGACCCGGACGGGTTCGCGTGGACGACGGCGTCGGAGAACGCGTCGGTGTGAGGGACAGGGCGGGTGGGGGACGCAGGTCAACATTTCCCTGACCACAGGCACCACCAGTTCCGTCATTATTGCCCGACCACCCCGATCCCACCACGGCTCACACCTGTTAGATGCAGAATGCAGCGCTCCGGCTGCGACCTTCTGGCGTGTCATTTTGTTCCTCGGTAAGATGCGCGACATGGGGATGCCCGCGCTCGCGTTGGACAATTCGACATTCATCAGCGCACAGGAGTTCATCACTGCGCAGAATCGGGGCGAGCGGAGTCCAGATCCGTTCGCACGTCAGTCCTACGTCGAGTTGGTGCAGTCCCTGATATTCCAGCCGGCGGTGCGGGTGATCCATCCGGTGCACCTCAACCCGACCTCCCAACAATTCGGCGACGAGCCCTACCTCTTACGACGTTTGCTGGAACTCAGGCTGGTCACACCGGTGCAGGTTTCCGCCGACTCGATGCAGCACCTTGCCGCCGCCGAATCGGATGTGCTCACCACTTTGCAGACACGCGGGGTGGACGCCATGCTCTCGTTTCTGCGGTCAATGGAGGATTGTGATCACGAGGCCGAGGCAGCAGGCCGTCCCGGTCTCCGGCGGAGAATCCTGCAATGGAACGATTTCCATCAGACGCAGATTCCTCACCATTTGGTCCGCGTGCCGACCACTGACGGAATCGAACCCGATCGGCTCGGCGAATGGGCCCGGGCGGCCTCCCTGGCCATCGGCGAACTGTTCCGACCCCTGATGCCGAGTGCGGTAGAGCCCTCGAACTTCATCGCGGCACTGGCGAGGTCCCTCCGCTACCAAGCCCGAGCCACGGTCACTGGTCACGCTTATCAACCCCACGGGCTCCGCAGGGATTTCGCCGTCACCAGCCAGATCCTGTCCGATGGCATGGATGAGGAGACGGCCGTGGACGTCATCAAGCTCATCAGGGGCATACATGACCGGTTGAGCGAGAACGCCGGACCCTCGCGTGCCCGCCACCTCGAGCTGCTTCGCCTCGAACTGCCCTTGGTGGGAGGCCGTCTATGGAATGCCGAAGAGGCCGGCCTGCGGACCGACCGGGAATGGATCGATCTGGTCTGTGACCGCATCATGAGTTACCGGGCGAAGGCCGGCCCTCTCCGTGAGCTGGTTCGTGGAATAAGGACCGAGGAAGACACCCTTCGTTTCCAACGTGGAATCGAGGAAGTCACCCAGCGGCTCAACGAGCGGCTCGGGCTGAGCACGGTCGACATCACCCCTCTTGAGGCCCAGCTTGCCGAAGGGGTTTCCTCCGTCGCATCGGCCGTGCCCGGGGTACCGACGGTAGGGGGTCTCTGGATTGGTGCTCGAGCGACCTTGAAGCGGTACGCATTCCGCGGAAACATCGCCCAGAAGTTTGTGTACCAAGAATATCTGAGCGCCTGGCGTCGCGCCAACAACTGAGCTCCATGGCAATTCCGCGGGGCCCGCCTAGACGAAGCAGCGGGCGGGCTCGACGTCGGAAATATAGTCCAGTCTCGGTTCCAGTGCTCTGACTGTTTCCTGGGCCACCAGCCCTTCCCGTAGCACATAGGCGATCATGTCGACCTCGGTCCACTGGGTCAGACAACCGTCAGCGTTCCCTCCCAGTCGACTGACGACCGGGTCCACGAGGACCCGCCGGATCATCTCTCCATGGCAGACTTTTTCGTTGTTCAGTGGAAAAATATACTGCTCAAGATAGCTTTGGCGCAGCACTGAGCGGATACTGCGAAACCTTTCGTTCTCAAGTGGATCCGTGTTCAGGAAATCATGTTCGGACAGGAACTTTCGCGCCGATCTGAAGACGAGCGAGTTCAAGTCGCGGGTGTATCCGGCTACGTCCGCTTCTCGGTTCAACAGCAGGTAGAGGTGGTGGAGTTCCTCAAGAAAGGCGTAATCCCCGACCGGCAGGCGGAGCATGTCGAGAGCACCGTCCGGAAGTTCCGACGGTGACAGATTCAGGCCAGTGACGGCGAAAAGGGTGTCCTCGAAGAAGCCCGTGACGATATCAGCCAGAAGTACTGCACGTGCGGCGGGACTCAATTCCGAGACACGCTTGCGTGCAATGTCTGCCGCTTGACTGACGGTCGCTTCCGGCAATCGCCCCTCGATGAAACGCTCCATGTCGTCGGCTCCATCGAAGTGATCCCTTTCGGCGTTGTGCGCGAAGGGCCAACGATTGATGTCGTGCAGCCAGGAGAAAAGCAGCACCTCCGACCTGGGCAACCTACGCTTCTCCCCCACCAGCAGAGCCAAGGAGGCGACTCTCGCGACATGCTCATAACGCGAGAACGTGAGGGTTCGCGGATCACCACCATTGGGGTGCACGGTCACAAAGCCGGTAATGGTCCGCAGTCGCTTCGCGGCGCACGTCAGCCATGTCGGCAGAAGTTCCGACACCAGGGTCCCAGACCTATTCATCGCCGCTCTCCCTACCGAACCTCCCGAGCCAGGCCCGCTCGGCTGCAATGGATCCAGGTAGCAGTTCGATTTGAAACTTGTGCAGTGTCAGGCTGATCATCGACTGCCGGACCTTCGCGCCCGTCCGGACGCGGCGGCCGGGTAAGACCTCGAGGCCCGACATGTCGGTTCGCAGTTCGTTGGCGATCCAAGCCAGGTGCTCCTGCGCAACCTCTGGTTCGAGAATCCGAGATCGACAGAGGTCTCGCTGAGGTTTTGGACAGTGGCACGGCAAGCACTGCTCGGCAGCACCTCGCCGACAGTCCCATACGTCCAGGGCCTCTGCTCGGCCCGTGGCAAGCGCAATGGCGCACGAGGTGCTTCGATAGACCGGGTAACCCACGGCAGCGGCCGCAGCGTTGATGTCCTGCCAGGCTTCCGTGTCCCACAGTTCGTCGCACGCTTCGGCGGGCCCTTCCAGCAAGCCTGTCTGGACGAGTTCTTGTTGGGCGATTCCGGCTCCCGTGGAGAGACCGATCGCAACCGAACAGCGATAGCCGGAATCCTTCAGCCGGCGTACGACTCGGACGGCCCAGTCCGCGGAAGGCACGGACTTACGCACGACAGGCCGCCAGAAGTGCACCATCGCGATGTTCTTCATGTCGCGGCACTCCGTTCCCGCATCGAACGTCATGTCAGGGACAAGGACCGGCCCCTTTTCCGTGCGCAACTCCAGCGTGGTCCGGTGAAAGGATTGCGAGCAGAAAACCACCATGGCAATGTTCAGATCATCCAGGGTCCGGGCGAGGGTACGCGGCATACGCCCTTTCGTCACAACCACCAACGGCCGCGAGAGGCCGGCGACGGCCAGCTCGGCGGCAAAGGCGCGGAGATACTCCTGATTGGCCGGGGTCAGTAGCATATCCGTATAGTTGCCCAGACATACTGGCGTGGAATCAATGTCACCACCCATATGGCTGCGGGTTTCATCGAGGTACTCACAGAGCATTTCCACTGCCCGTACGGGTGAAACTCTCGGCTGCGGCGGACGCGACTTCAGCCCTATCGGCCCCAGATAGCAGTAGGAACAGTTCGCAGGACAGCCGATGATGGGATCGACACTTATCCACGTGTCATGCTCCGCGATGATAGGCACGTGCTGCAGAGGCGCTTCCCGGGCCGTCAATTCACCTGCCCCCGTCCCGTGACGTCCGCGCACCGACAAGAGGCAAGGACATTCTAGCGTCGCCGATGCGCCCCTGAGTCTCCTATGATCTCGTCAGGGAAAGTCCAAGGAATCGATGGCGATCAAGCGGCTTGGATGGTAGACCGCCGCCAATCCGAAAGGGCTGCCGGTCCACGACCGACAGCCCTCTCTCATCGAATCCGCAGCGGCACGGCCGCCGTGTCGCCTCGCCTTACAGCGCCGGAAGATTCTTCCGCAGCTCGAACGCCGTGACCTCCGAGCGGTACTCCTCCCACTCCTGCCGCTTGTTGCGCAGGAAGTGGTGCGACCCCTTAGCGACCTCGCGCGGACGACCTCCAGCCAGCGCTAGTCGGGCCCCGAGCAGTCGTGATTGGTCGTCGTTGGTCGCCGTGGGCCGCCCTTCGACGGCCCAGGGACGGCCCAGACTTGTTGACGGAGTGACTGACCGCACGGCATGTCATGCAAGCGGGCGGACGCCTTGAAGGAGAGTACGCGTCCAGAAGACGAGGCGCCCAACGAGCATTGCTACACGATCAATCCCTGCTCGACTGAAGGGAAGGAACAGCAGTGCGGGCACGCACGCCACGGTGACGATCAGGAGGGGAGGTAGCAAGATCAGCACTATAGCTACGCGCTGAACTGCCGCCAGGTAGCGGGCGCCAGGGATCGGGATCAACGAGGTACACCTTTCGTCTACAGACCGGAGCGTTGTGTCCCTAGACTCTTGAGCCAGCGCACCGTTGCGCCAGGTGGCACACGTTGCCAAGCCGTTGGCAACACGAGTCTTGGGGGACGAATGACAGACGAAAACCTGCCCGCCCTCCTAAGGCCACTCGATGGTGAACTGCCTGTGGAGGCATCGAAGCTGGCAACTAGCCTGCGCGTGCTGTTCAGCGGGCTAGAGATTTCAGTCCGCCGATATGCTGCACGCCGTTCGCGCGACGCGGGAGCTATATCCCGATACTTAAATGGGTCGCGACTCCCACCCTGGGAATTCATTCTGGATCTCGCGCGAGACGTGGCCACCTACCGGGGTGAGTCAATCAAAGAAGAAACCCTGCAACTCTTACGCGATCAACATCACGCAGCGGTAGAAGCGCAAGGGAACCCTGCAAGCCTCCTCAGGCTGACACAACTCCAACTCGCCGAAGCGGACCGGAAGTCCCAGCAGAGCCTGATGCAGATCGAGGTGTTGACTCAGGCCTTGCAGGACCGTCAAATGCTATTGGATGACGTCGAACGACAACTGCGTGAAGTGCAGCACCGAGACGCCATCGCTGAACTTCACTTTGAGCAAGTAATCGAGGAGCGCGACGAACTACTGGAGCAAAAAGAGAAGCTCCATGGAGAGTTGGCAGCCCTCAGGGGCGAAGTCGAGCGAGCGAGAGCACGGGCCGATAAGTTTGAGGCCGAATGCGCTTCACTGGAAACAAGGCTAGCCGCCCTTGAAGGCCCAGAAGAAGTAGCGGATTTCACTCCGGGCAATATGGCGATCGGCATGCTCGAGATGCCTGGATTCGCCCGCATTTCGAGGAGGCTCAATGAAGCGGAACTTGTCTCCCTGATCGAGAGGGTGAGGGGACTGTGCAAACAGGTAGCCACTATCACTGGCGCGAGGTTCTTCCATACACGCAACAGTGACGTTACCTTCGTGACTCCCACAGCATCCGCCGGGGCCGAAACAGCGTTGTTATTGTCCGAATCCGAAACGACCACGATGCTTGATGACCTCAGGGCGGAAGTCAGGATCGGCCTCTGTTACGGCCAGGTTTACACAACGGCAGGAATTATGCTGGGCCCAACCGTAATCCTCACAGAAAGGCTATCTAGCATCGCACCAAAAGATGCGGTTCTGGCTGATGCCGCCTTGATCGAGCAGCTTCTTGCAGAGTCCACCCTGCATGTTCACGGAGAAATTGAGGGAAAGTACGCCGCGCAAGAAATGTGGCAGCGTCCGGTACGAGGCATGGGCGTAGTTGAGCCCTGGCTCCTCGTGAGGCCACCCGATGCGCATGATTGATGTAGCCGCTGGAGAAGCAGTTCCCTATGAAGCGGGGCGAAAGCCGCTTTAGCCTTGAGTGGTCGGGGCTCCGGCACGCGAGCTTCTCAGAACAGCCGCAACTGGTCATCGACGACCTATCATTGAGCAACCTTCCACGACCCGAGAGGGCACTCGTGCGTGGTGTCGATGGGACGTCTTGTCTCTGACGGACGTAGGAGTGCAGCTGTCGAGGTTCGGTGGATTTCCTCGAATACCAGACCATCGTCGACACAGGGGGATTCGGATATGCACGACGTTATCTCAGCCGCTATCAGTTTGCCGGGGGCCTGATGCCGTACGCCCCGTGGGTATTTGCCATTCTCCTGGAAGTACAGACCGGTGAGCCATCACTTGCCTATGACGACGCGTTCAAGCCCATGCCTGAGGACCTCCGCGACTGGGGCATAGTTGACGACTTCCTTGACGCTGCCACGGCCGCCAACGTGGAGTGGCTTGACCCTTGGTTCGTGCATCCGTACCGGCGCAAGCCGGAAGGCGCCCTGATCCGATGCAGCCACGCTGACGGCAGCGAGAGCCTGTGGACCGGTGTTCAGATTGCAGACCATCTACCTCCTTCGCCTAACCCGACATGGGGGGAGGTAGTTTCCTGGACCTTGACAAGCATGGTGTCTCTTGGGCGAGACATTGCGACAATCCGACGATCTCCTCGCGGGGTTATTAGTTCCCTCAACGATGACTACGACGAAATAGAACCGGCTCGACAGGAGGACGACCGTATGGCCGCCGAGGAACATGAGCCCGAGGAGGGCACGAACTCAGCAGGTGAACCTAGCACTGATTCCAACCTGGGTAGCCGTCACAGTGCATGGGTCTATGAGATTTTAGAACATCTTAAGCATGGCGGTCGCGAATTGAGGGCGGAGGATGCCACATCTCCTTTCCCTGGTCCCCTAAACTGGGCACACGTTCGTGCTTTTGTCGACGCCGCCTTCGATACGGACGTTGATTGGCTGACTCCGTGGTTCATTTATCCCGACTACAAAGACCTGAACAGGGCCGTCGTTTGGCTTAGTGACGACGATGGATCTGGGGCTCTATGGACTGATGTTTCTATCGATCGACTCACGCCAAATAGCAGCATCCCGGAATCTGCTCACACATGGGGTGCTGTGATCGAATCTTCCCTGGATAATCTGATCTCCCTATCGGACGCGCCCGATGTGGAATATGCGAGGGACGAAAGGAATCCCTCCGGGGATGAGGAGAAGACCCACTCAGAAGATGCCGTTCGGGCACTCATTGATGAAGCGGTGCAGCGTGCCTACGATAGAGGGCGCGAAAGTGATCAGAATGATTTGGATCAAGCCTTCCATGAGTTAAGTGGTGGGAGCCCCAATGCTAAGTACGTGAAATTTCTCATTTCCTACCGCCGTTCGGCGGCTTCCCTCACTAGTCAGTTACGTCGCGCACGCATGGCGCGTTCCCTAGTCGTCGGGTCCATGTCAGGCATCTTCCTGCTCATCGCTGGCGGCGCGGTAAGCAATGCGATTAATTGGGGTCGGTTCAACATGCTGCCGTATAACCTGGCTGGTGGCGTGGTCCTTGTCCTATTATTGACAGTGTTCGCGATCGGTCGACGTGTAAATGCCGGGCACCCTGAAGGGGAGTCGCCTAAGTCGATAGCAGCGCTGCAACTTGAACTTGACCTATTGGAGGAGCGGCGCGTACTCGAAGCCGCTACGGGGTCTCGATCGGCGCGAGATCGGCAGTACTCCTATCGAGAGACCATCCCGCAGGAGATAGAGCGGCTACGGCGCGAGACGCGGCGGTACCGACGAGTGCATAACTTCTTTCAATGGAGTCTATTCGTCGCGTCCGTCACGATGTCGGTCACTGCGGCTATCTATGATCCGCCGCAACCCGGTAAGGCCATTCTGATCAGTCTCGGCGCATTCGTGTCGTTCACGACCGCCGTGACCGGTTACTTCAAGTACCGAGAGCGGGCATTCAATCTTCAGCAAACCGCCGACGCGATCGAGCAGCATGTGACCGCCTTCGACTTGGCCATTGCTCCTTACAATCAGGCGGACGAGACAGTCAACTTGGAACGGCTGGCCGAGAACGTCGAAACACTGCGGGTGGAGCAACGCAAGCGCGAGCAGCAGCTAGAGCAACCCCACCAAGGACAGCAAGAAGTAATCTGACGTAATGCAACGAAACACCGACTTGAATGTACGAGCAGATGAAGGGCTTTTCCTGCTCGTCCCGCTTGTAACGCGCATGGGATCATCCGGTTATCAAGACCGGCCACGGACCAATGGCGAATGGTCCGCTGACATGGGTTTCCGGCTTACCCAGGACTCGGCACGCCGGTTCCTAGCCGCTGGTCGGCCCCTAAGGTGTTTCAGTCGCGTGCCGCAGCCGTCGGAACGAGACGACTCGTGAACCCATCAGCAACGAGACGGCGATACGCCGTCTCAACGTCCGCCGAGATCTCCTGACGAATCATGAACCCTTCGTCCGGGTAGATCATGAGCCGCTGCTGCGCTCCGACCAACATGTCAATGACCAGGCGCTCGTCACCAATTGAGGCGATGTACTCCGTAAAACTCATCGGCGCGGAAGCACAGATCCACTCCACATCGGGCCAAAGCTTCCGGGCCGTTGCGTACGCTCGCCGCTCCTCGTACGGCTTGCAGACGAGCAGGACAGACGACACTGCAACATCCTGGTCAGCAAGCAGCGCACGCGAGAACGTGATGTTCTCTCCGGTGTTCCGGGCGTTCGGTTCGACAAGGATGGCATCCGCCGGCACCCCGAGTTCCAGGGCCCGCTCCCGGTAGTGCTCTGCTTCGCCGCGCGGCATCCGGTCACGGGTGGTTCGGCTGGTCGCTCCCGTGAAGACGATCAGGGGAACCATGCCGTCCAGATACAGGGCCGCCGTGGTGTCGGCGACCCCGAGGTCATGGCTCCCCAGGCCGATGGCGACCGAACACGGGCGTACCTCGTGGCCCATCTGCTGGAAATCCCAGAGTCGTCGCGCATCCGCCCATGACTGCTGCGAGATCACTCTTTGCCTCCGCCTTCCGCTGCAGAGTCAGGCACCTTGAAGTCGTACGTCCATGAGAAGCGTGTGGCGGCGTGCACGCCCAGGGCAAATTCGACCACCGTGCCGTCGGCCGTGAACGTCGTTCGGTGCAGCTCTACGACCCACTCACCCGGGGCGAGCTGCAGGAGCTGGACTTCGTCAGTGGTGGGGACTCGGGCGAACAGCGTCTCTCGCATGTGGTCGATCTCGTAGCCCGCGTCGTACAGCACGCGGAACCCGCCGCCCCTGCCGGCCGGGCCCGGAGTCGGGTCCACGATGCGCGTGCCCTCAACGTGTTCCGGGCGGTAGTAGCTGGTCAGAGTGTGCGTGGGCTGTGTTCCTTCCTTGACCAGTCGCGCGCGAGCGTAGACGTCGGCTCCCTCTGGCAGGCCGTGCGCTGCCGCCACTACCGGTGGCGCAGGGACCTTGCTGACCGTCTGCGTCTGTTCGTTGCGTCGGTAGGCGCGGCCGGACGCCACCCGGTCCGCGATGAAGGCGACTTCGTCGCCGTCCCTCCACTTGGCCTTGTCGTACCGCTCGATTCCGAGCCGCTTGAGCGGCGGCCGGTCGCGTACGACCGTGCCGTGGCCGCGGGAAGACGTCACCAGCCCCTCGGCTTCCAGCGCCTTGTAGGCCGCGTGAACAGTGGACTTGGAGCCCTCACCGGCCTCCACCAAGTCCCTGATCTGCGGCAACTGCTCACCAGGCGCGTATTCGCCAGACCGGATCTTCTCCGCGATCCGGTCCGCGAGCTCCCGCCACTTCGGTGCCATCAGAACCTCCCGTCGACTTCGACCAGTGAAACACAGTCCCAGGACTGTTGACAGTCCTGGGACTGTGAGCCATGGTCTTCTCAGGCGCCTCGCAGTCCCAGGACTGCAGCGCTCTGCGGGGCCTTCTTTGGGCTGCGCGCATGCACGGGGCGGGGACGCTGCAATCCCGCTAAAAGGCCAGGTGGAACAGGGCTTCGGCCCGTACTGGCGAGGTGGCCCGGTGACCGCGAGCAACGGCCGGAGAGTGGGGACGCGATCCCCCTTGCAGTGCTTCACCCCTAGTGATCTCGACTGAGAGGAACCCCGGTGTACCGACGACATCGATGGGCGCCGCCGTCCTGGACCGGCCGCCGGCGCCTGTACGACATTCCCGGTCCGCTCTCTTCCTGGCATCGCAGCGCCTAGTGCTGCGGCCGGCTGCCTCTCTCGCCCGTCGACCGCCCTCACGCGGCTGGTCGACGGGCGGGAGCGCGGGGAGCCGGAACGTCCGACTTCAACGGCGCGCGGCCCCGGTGCAGGAACACCGGGGCCGCTGTCTGGGCCGTATCACCCTGAGAGGAACCACGACCCATGAAGCACATCGGTGCTGTTCAGGTGGTTGTTACCGCCGACGATTTCGACCGCGAGCCGACCACTGCCGAGCTGGACGCCATCGCCAGCGAGACGCCGCTGATCGTGGCGGAGGTCGAGTTGCTGGACGTGCAGATCAGCCTGCTCGACCGGCCCGCGACGGAGTGGGACACGCGCCGGCTGCGGCGGGCCCGCCGCAAGGTGCTGACCGCGCGGCGTGAGCTGACCAACCGCGGCACCACGGTGCCGGGAGAGGTGGCGTAATGGCCGGCGAGTTCACGGCGCAGATGTCGACGCGTCGGGGCCGATGGCACCTGTACGTGGTGCTGATGAACACCACCGCGCGGTGGCCGGAGTACACCTTCGGCCGTGGCGGGCCGGTACCGACGCTCACGGACCGCGTGAACGCGCTCAGCATGCTCGGCTTCGAGCCGGTGCCGGACGCTGAGTGGCAGTGGACCGAGGACAGCGAAACTCCCTTCGACCCGTCCTCGCCGGTGCTGCTGATCGCCGCGATCCGAGTGCGTTCACGAGCGGAGGTGGGCGCGTGAACGGCGTTCAGATCCGTTCAGCCGAGCGCGCGCTGTCGGCCGGTACGTGGCTGATCGTGGCGGGCGCGATGCTGTACTCGGTCCTCACCGTCACCCCGCTCGCGGCGGAACACACGCCGGATGAGTGGGACTGGACGGCGCCGATCCTGCCGCTCGTGGTCGACGCGGCCGTGGTCATCGTGGTCCGCCTGGACGCCACCCTGGCCCGTCTCGGCGGGCATGGCGGATGGTGGCCGGTGGCGCTGCGCTGGATGACCGGCTGCATGACCCTGGCCCTGAACGTCGCAGATTCCGCGCTGGCCAAAGACCTGGTGGGCGTGGCTGTGCACGCGGTCGCACCACTGCTGCTGATCGTCACCGCCGAGACCGGGCTTGCCTACCGGCGCGCGATCGCCGCCGCCGTCAGCGCGCTGGAGGACAAGCAGCGAGCCGAGCGTGAGGCGCGCGAGAAGGCGGCTGCAGAGCGGCGTGAGGCTGCCGCGCAGCGGGTCCGTGAGGAGCGCGAGCACGCCGCGATGCTGGCGCGTGAACAGCGTGAACACGAGGCCCGGTTGGCCCGCTTGCAGGCCGAACAGGAAGAGCGGGCCCGGCGCGAGGAACAGGAGCGGGCGCAAGCTCGCGAGCGTGCCGAGCGCGAGGAGCGTGAACGCGCGGAACGCGAGCGTGAACGGCTCCGGCTGGAGCGTGAGCGCCGTGAGCGCGCTGAGGCCGAGCGCCGCGAGAAGGAGCGGCGAGAGCGGGCCGAGCGTGAGCGCCGTGAACGGGCCGAACGCGAGGAGCGGGCCGAGCGTGAACGCGCCGCGCTGCTGGCCGCCGGACCGGCCGCGGACAAGCTCCCCGAGGACCGCGCCCGCCAGATGGTGCGGGCCGCGTTCGAGGCCGGGTTGCCGGTGCGGGCCGCCGCCGAACTGTGCGGCTGGTCGGTGGGGTGGGTCTCCGCCCGCTACGCCGAGCACCGCACCCCTGGCAACGGCGGGGCTGAGCTGGCCATCGCGAGTCGCTGATGGCCGCCGTCCCGGTCTACCCCTGGCGCCTGGCGCCGGACGGGTTGGCCACCCGTCGGCAGCTGCGCGCCCGCGGGCTTCGGCCTGGTGGTCAGGACGTGGCCGCCCAGCTCGAACGCCCCCGCCGCCGGCGGGGGCCGCTGGTCGCCTACCTCTACCGCATCGAGCAGGCCCAACCCGTGCGGCCCATGACCCCGGCCTGCTGGGCGGCCCTGGCCAAAGCCAACGCCGCCCGCCGCACCTGCCCGCAGTGCCACCACGACGCCGGATACGTCATCCCCGCCGCACTCGGGATGTGCGTGCCCTGCGCCTACCCCGAAGACGAACAGCGCGCCGCCTGAACCCCTTTCGACTTCACCGGGAGTTTCGCTGTGTCCAGCCGTACCCGTACCCGCTCCGTGAAGACGGCCGCGGGCATCCACACCGTCCGCATCCCCCGCCAGCGTGGCCGCCGCTCCGACCCGTTCGTGATCGTCGTTCCCGAACGCCCCTCCCTGACCCGTGAAGCCCTCGGCTTTGTGGGCCGCGGCCTGTGGACGTTCCGCCGGGCCCTCGCCCCGACCGGCCTGTCTGTGCTCGCGTTCCTGGTGGCCGGGCTGCTGCACGTGATCGCCTGGTGGTCCTCCCTCGTCATCGCCCCCGTAGCGGCGGTGCCGCTGGGGTGGCTGCTGGTCATGCAGCGCCGCCGCCATGCCCGCAGCACCGCGCTCGCCTGGCGCATCGGCCTGGCCACCCTCGCCACGCTCGCCGCGGTGTGGCTCGCACTGGCCGCCGGGTTCGGCCCCCTCGCCGGACCGCTCGCGCTGCTGTGGCTGCTCATCTGGATCACCACGCAGACCGCCTGGCTCATCATCCGCCCGTCCCGCTGACCTGAGGGAGAGATCGTCTGATGGCGCAGAACACCAACGGCCAGCGTCGTGCGCGCGGGCCCGTGAACGACCCCAAGACCGGCAAGTTCGCCAACGCCGGCGCCGCCGCCGGCGGGTTCGTCGGAGCCCTGGGCGGCTCGATCGTCCCGCCGATCAACGTCACCGTGAACAACACCAAGCAGGCAGGCGGCTCCAGCGGGCGCCGCCCGCACGCCGAAGCCCTGCTTCCCGCCCCGGACTTCACCTCCCCGGCTCAGGTGCGCAACTACTGCAACACCCTGCGAGCGGCGGCCGTCACCCTGTCCATCGAGGTCGCCATGGGAACCGAGATCCTCAAGGGTGTGCTCGCGGCCGTGCCGGACCCCGAGGGCCGGGCATTCGGCTCCCGGATTCGCGCGGCGAAGGTCGCCCGGAAGATGAACCGCGCCGCCGAGGACCTGCGCAGCGCCGCGAAGAACGCCGCCGCCTGCTACGCCACGTTCCAGCAGGAGTTCGAGGAAGAGATCAACCGCGTGCGCCACCGCGCCCGCAAGCCGCAACAGCCCGTCATGAACTGGGCCCAGCAGTAAGGAGGTCAACCCATGGCAAGGAACAGCAACAGCCGCGTGCGGCACACGGACTTCCCCGACAACGGCCGAACCACCGACTACACCGGCCCCGGTCTCTTTACCGGCCAGGCCACTGGCGGGGTGGGCGGCTACCTGCTGCAGCGCGCGATGCCGCACCTGCCGCCGTGGGTGGCCGCCGCCGGTATCGGGATCGCCGGCGGGTTGGGCAGCCTCCAGTGGGCCGAGAGCGCGGCGGCCGGGGTCGGCCTGACCCTCGCCTCCGTCGGGCTCACCGGCGCCACCTGGTGGATGGGAAAGGCCACCACTCCCCAGCGGCGCCTGCACTCCGCCATCACCGTGGCCGCGGCGTCGGCGTGGACCACGGCCGCGTGCCTGGCCGGGCCTACCGCGGGCCCGCTGCCCGACCTGTACCTGATGGGCGCCCCGGCGGTGGCGCTGTCGTGGAACATCCGCATGATCCTCCGCCGCAACGACGCTCCCACCGCCGAGGGCGGGGACAAGGGGCTGCTGGAGAAGGTCGGCCTGGCGCGGGCGCAGATCGGCAACGCCAAGGTGGAGCCGAACCGGGTCACCGCCCCGCTCGCGGTGGAGGCCGGTGAGCAGACCAACGACGACGTGTCCAAGGCCCTGGGCCGGATCGCCTCCGCGCTGGACCTGCCCACCTCCGCCGTGCGCTACCAGCCCGACCCCGACTCCTCCCGTCGCGGCGAGCTGGTCATCGTGCCTGAGGACATGCTCGCTGAGGCCGCGTACTGGGAGGGTCCGTCGAACCTGGGCGGCTCGATTGCCGATCCGCTGGTGATCGGCCGCTACGACGACGGCTCCCCGATGTTCCTGTGGCTGCCCGGCGACCCCGACGCCGGCCGCAACGGCACCCACGTGCTCATCGCGGGCGGAACCGGGTCGGGCAAGGGTGAGACTGCCCTGAACCTGCAGACGGAGATCCTGTCCCGGCGGGATGTGTTGCTGTGGCTGTCGGATCCGAAGATGTTCCAGGACTTCCGCCCCCTGCTGCCCGGCATCGACTGGGCCGCCGAGGGCGGCACCCCCACCGAGGTCATGGTGGAAGCGATCCAGGCCGTCATCCCCGCCCGGACCCGCTGGCTGGGCCAGCACAACTACCGCCAGTGGGTCCCCGCGGCGGCCCAGGTGCAGCACGACCCCCCGCACACCTGCCGCGCGGACGGCCGGGCGTGCGGCTGCCCGGGCATGCCGTACCTGGTGGCCTGGATGGAAGAGGCCGCCAGCACGCTGCGCAACCTCGGGGACGACGCGTTCACCGGCATCGCGCAGGAAGCCCGGTCGGCAGGCGTCTCGCTGGTCGTGTCCCTCCAGCGGCCGTCCTACGACCAGATGTCCACCAGCACCCGCGCCTCGCTGCCGTCCGTGATCGCGCTCGGCTGTGACCCGCGCGACGAGTCGTTCTCCCTGCCGGACACGGTGCTGGACGCCGGCGCCCACCCTGGCGCCTGGGGCAACCGCCGCCCCGGCTACTGCTACCTCGTCACCCCCGGCATCGACGAGACCCGTTACGCCTCACCCGGACGCACCTGGGGCTTCGGCCCCAACGCCGTCTCCCTCATGGAAGTCCTCGCCGACTGGGCGCAGCGCAACGGCGCCACCGCCGACCCCATCACCGCCGGCGCCGCCTCCAGCGTCGCCGGAAACGCCTACACCGGCCGCCCCACCCCCGGCGGCACCCCAGCCGCGCACGCCGCCCCCGACGAGGACGACATGGACGACACCAGCTACGGGCCGCGGGTCGACCCCGAGGACGCCGACATCGACCCCGAAGCCGAACTCCCCGACGATGAACCGGGCGACGACGCCCCGATCTTCGGGCAGGAGAGCGGCCGCAAGCCGTCGCCGGAGGAGGCCCGGCGCCTGTTCGCTCAGGCGCTGGAGGAGTTCGAGCGGGCCGGGCACATGGTCGTCGGCCCCAAGGACTTCATGGACTGGTGCGACCGGAACAACCTCTCCCGCCCGTGGGTCTCCGCGCGACTCAAGGAGGCCGCCCTGGAGGGCCGTCTGGAGCCGACGAACACCACCGGCCGGTGGCGCATCGTCCCCGCCCTGACGGCCGCGTGACGCCTGACAGCGTCACGGCTGCCTGACACCCAAACCCCTAGGCAGACGCGGTGTCACGCGCTCCTGACACCGTCGTCTGACATCCCCCTGACACTCACCCGCACGGGCCCGCGCCGCCACCCTGGCGCGGGCCCGCCGCCATTCCGGAGGGATCCCCCGTGGCCCACCCCGAGCCGCCCGTGGCCGTCGAAGTCCACCAGCCGCATCCCATCGCCGTGCACCCGCCGGCCGTGTCGTTCCTCCCCGTCCAGCCGCACGCCGTTCCGGCCGTCACGAGCGTCGTCCTCCCGGACGGGCGGGTAGTCACCGGCTACGCCATCGAACCCACCAAGCCCGAACCGGTCGTCGCCAAACCGGCTGTCTCCCGAACGGCGGTGAACGTCGCCCTCGGGGGTGTCGGGTTCCTCGCGGTGTGCGGCGGCTTGCTGCTGCTCACCACGTTCATCACCGCCCTGACC
Source organism: Streptomyces sp. SID5643 (assembly GCF_009872555.1). Taxonomy (NCBI): domain Bacteria; kingdom Bacillati; phylum Actinomycetota; class Actinomycetes; order Kitasatosporales; family Streptomycetaceae; genus Streptomyces; species Streptomyces sp. SID5643. Next base: position 62,434 of record NZ_WWIC01000041.1, on the reverse strand, counting down.
GCACTCATCACCCAGCTCATCACCCTCGCCGCCGTCATCTTCGGCGGCTGGATCGCTCTGCAGGTGTTCAGCGGAAGCAGCCACCAGGGCGGCGGGACCACGGTCCACATCCGCAAAGCCGTCTTCAAGCGCAACCACTTCCACGGCTGAGGAGAACGGCGATGCGACTGCGTGTCCAGCTCATCCGCTGGCCCCGCCGGGCTGTCGTCCTCACCGACACTCCCGACCCGAAGTGTCCCCTGTGCGACGGCGACGGCGGGATCAGCCGAGACTACGGCGACCCCGAGACCGGCGAGTACGCGGGCACCGATTGGGAGCCCTGCATCTGCTGGGACGGCACCCGCCGTTGGGTCCTGCTGCCCCTGCCCCGCTGGTTTCGCCGAACCTCGACCCACTACAGCGACGAACCGCCCTTCTAGATGTGCCAAGGGCGGCCCCCTCTCGCCAAAGACCGGGGCCGCCCTTGCCCACCTGCCACCAACAGACCTGTGGAGGTCATCCAGCATGACGCAACCGACCCTGATCCGGCGAGGGCGCGGCGGCATGAGCGCGCTGCCCGAACCCCTGCGGACCGCGCTGACGCTGGCCGCTACCGGTGTGCCGGTGCTGCCCCTGCGCGCGGGGAAGGCCCCGTTCGGCAACTGCCCGCAGTGCGCGAACAACGCGTGCGGCGGTCGGCCGAACATGAAAAGCGCGGGCGCCTGCGTCTGCCCGGCGCCTTGTCACGCGTGGGCCGCCGCCACCACCGATCCGGACGTGCTCACCTCCCCGGCCTGGATGACCGCGTGGCGGCGGGCCGTCTGCGTCGCCTACCATCCCGGCGCCGCAGGACTGACCGTGGTCGACCTCGACAACGCGGCGGCCGTCGCATGGGCCCGCACCGCCCTGCCTCCCACCCGGACCGTGGCGACGACCCGCGGTGAGCACTGGATCTACCAGGGCGTCATGTCGTCGCATAACGCGGTGCGGCCCGGCGTCGACATCAAGTCGACCATGTCCTACGCCCGCTACCTCGGCCCCGGCACCGGCACCATGACCGCCCTGCCCGACACCGTCCGCGCGCTGGCCGTGAAGGAGCCCTCCCCGGCCCGGCCGGCGCCTCACGGCCTCACTGTCCCCGCACCGGCCGGGGAGGCGGAGTGCCCTCACCGCACGCCCGCCTACATCGAGCGCGGCATCGCCATAGCGGAGCAGCGCATCACCGAGGCCCGCAGCGCGGTCCACGCCACCGTCTACCGCACGTTCCTGGCCGTGCTCTCCACGCACGGCCGGTGCGGCTGCCTCACCGAGGCGCACGTGGCGCGGCTGTTCGCCGCTGCTCAGGCCAAGGGCGAGACGCTGCGGCACTGCACCGACGCGTGGACCAACGCCCGCACCAGGTTGGGACTGTGAGCATGTCCGACGACGACAAGGCCCCGGCCCGTGAGGTCATCACCGACTACGCACAGGCCAACTTCCGGTACTTCCGCACCGCCGACGGGACCGTGTACGCGCAGAAGAACGGCCACCCCGTGGCCCGTCCGATCCGCTCGCAGGGCACGACGGGAAGCCACCGCCAGGAACTCATGGTCGGTCTCTACCGTGACGGACTGGGCGTGTTCAACGGCACGGCGCTCAAGGAGGCGTTGGACTTGATCGAGGCCCTTGCGCTGACCGAGGACGTGCAGCCCGTCCACATCCGCGTGGCGCCCGGGTTCGACGGAGCGACGTGGCTGGACCTGGGCCGCACCGACGGGCAGTCCGTCCGTATCCACCCCACCGGGTGGGACATCGCCATCCCCGACCCGCGGGAAGTCTGCTGGCGCCGCACCCAGCTCACGGGCGAGCTGCCCCTGCCGGTCAAGGACACTGAGGGCAAGGGCATCGACGCCCTGTTGAGGCTGTGCAACTTCGCCGGTGCCGAGACCGAGTGCCTGGCCATCGCCTGGCTGGTCGGCTGTCTCGGTCCGTCCGTGCCCGTGCCCGCGCCGTTCCTCACCGGTCCGCAGGGCGCCGGCAAGTCCACGGGCGGGCGGATGCTCGTGCGGATCATCGAGGGCATGAGCGGCGACCTGCGCCGCGCACCGAAGGACGAGGAGAACCTGATCGCGGCCGTGGCCGCCGGATGGGTAACCGCCCTGGACAACCTCTCCCACATGACCCCGGACCTGTCAGACGCGATGTGCTGCATCGTCACCGGCGCCGAGAACGTCAAGCGCGCCCTGTACACCGACGGCGACGTGGTCCGCGCCCGCTACCGCCGCCCCATGCTCCTGACCGGCATCGACGTCGGCGTCATCCGCCCCGACCTCGCCGAACGCCTCCTGCCACTGCGCATGGAACGCCCCCGCGTCCGGCGCACAGAGGCGGAGCTGTGGGCGGAGTACGCCGAAGCCCTGCCCGTCATCCTCGGATCCCTGCTCGACCTCACGGTCAAGGTCCGCGCGGCTGAGGCAGAGACCCCGACCGATCTGCGGATGGCGGACTTCGCGCACCTATGCGCCCAGCTCGACGCCGCAACCGGCCTGGGAGCACTCGCCGCCTACCGGCGCAGCCTCGACGACCTCAACGACGACGTCATTGAGGGCGACCTGCTCGCGCAGACCGTCCTCAAGCACGCCGAGACCATCGAACCGGGCGGCGAGCAGCGGATGACCTCCACGGAGTGGCTGAACTGCCTCAGCCGCCTCTACAGCGGCGACGACATGCGGCCCCTGCCCAAGGGCTGGCCGACCACGGGCAAGGTCCTCTCCGACCGGCTCAAGCGCCTCCAGCCCACCCTCGCCGCCCGCGGAGTCTTGATCGAATCGGGCCGCACCAGCGAGGGCCGCTACCTCGAAATGACCCACCTGCAGACACCACAGCCCCACCAGGAGAAGCAGATGTTCTGACCCGCCCCCCGCGGTCGCCCGACAAGCAAGAAGAGCACCACCGGCCACTGCCGGGCGTGCTCTTCTTGCTGTTCGGCGGCGACAGCCGCCCTGCAAGGGACGCGCCGCGCGAGCGGCTCGCTCCTCACGCTTGAAGCAGCACCGCACCACAACAGACACCACCCCCTCCCTTGTCCCAAGGGGAGGAACCCTGCGTCATCTGCGTCATACAGGCCGAGAAACGGCCCCTGACCTGCAGCTAGCGGCATGACGCAGACGGCCATCTCTGCGTCATCCTGCGTCATCTGCGTCACCCGATGACGCAGCGTATGACGCCCCGGTGACGCACCCCCACTTCACTGCGTCACGCAAAGCCGCAGGTCATCAGCCCGAATGACGCTGATGACGCAATGACGCAGAAATCCGCACTTCGGACAGACACGGCCACGCCCGCGCCCTGGAGCTCCTATGGCAAAGCCGAGAGACCTCGACCCCCGCGCCACTCTCCGCGGTGGCCTCCCTGACCGGTACCTCACCCCCGACGACATCGCCGAGATGTTCGAGGTACCCCTGGAGACCGTCTACCAGTGGCGCAAGAAGCGCACCGGCCCGCCGGGCTTCCGTATCGGCAAACACCTCCGCTACGACCCCGCCGACGTACGGGCCTACGTCGACCAGCGCAAGCACGCCGACGCCACCGCCGCCTAACCGAACACCCACCACACAGCAGGGAGAGCCGCCCGCGCGGCTCTCCCTGCCGCATGTCGAGAGGACCACTGCCTGATGGCAGGCCACATCCAAGACCGGTGGTACAAGACCGAACCCGATGCGGCCGGCAAGCCCCGCCGCGTACGCACGGACCGCTACGGCACGGGGATGCGCTACCGCGCCCGCTACATCGGCCCGGACGGCACCGAGAAGAGCAAGTCGTTCCCGGACGGGCAGAAGCGACTGGCCGATCAGTGGCTCGCCCACATCGAGGCGGACATGTCCCGGGGGCAGTACGTGGACCCGGCCGCGAGCCGCGTGACGTTCCGGCAGTACGCCGAGAAGTGGCTGAGCACGCAGACCACCGACATGACCACACGAGAGTCGGTGGAGTCTGCGATTCGCGGTCACGCCATCCCCTACCTGGGGCCGCGGCCTCTCGGCTCGTTCAAGCCGGAACACATCCGGGATTGGCTCAGCGAACTGGAACGGGCCGTCCCTGCGTCGTCGTACCGGCGCGTGATCTACAACAACGTGTCGACGGTTCTCAACGCGGCGGTGGACGATGGCCACCTGTCGAAGAACCCGTGCCACGCGCAATCGGTGCGTCCACCTGCTGCGGGAAGTGGCCGCGTAGTGCCGTGGAGCGCAGAGCGCGTCTTCGCCGTGCGGGCGGCCCTGCCGGAGCGCTACCGCGCGATGGTCGACCTCGGAGGCGGATGCGGACTCCGGCAAGGGGAGATCTTCGGGTTGCCCGTCGACGCAATCGGCTTCGACTCTGGCTGGCTGCACGTCGCGAACCAGGTGAAGGTGACGAAAGACGGTCTCGTCTTCGCCCCGCCGAAGCGAAACAAGATCCGCGACGTCCCCTTGCCGGACTGCGTGGCGCACCTGCTCAAGCAGCACATCGAGGCGTTCCCCCCGGTAGAGATCACCCTGCCCTGGCTCCGGGTGGACGGTCCCCCCGTCACGAAGCGCCTGCTGTTCACTCGCCTCGACGGCGCGGGCGCGGTTCGGCGAACCGACTTCAACGACCGCGCATGGAAAGTCGCCCTTGTCGCGGCCGGGGTGATCCCTCAGCCAAAGCCAGGCGAGCGCCATCAGGCCGCCCGCGAACACGGCATGCACGCCCTCAGGCACTTCTACGCCTCGGTCCTGCTGGACGCCGGCGAGAACATAAAGGCCCTGAGCCACTACCTCGGACACAACGATCCCGGGTTCACCCTGAGGGTTTACACCCATCTCATGCCGAGCAGCGACGCGCGCGCTCGGAACGCCGTAGACAACCTGTACCAAGCACCTACGTCGCCTTGATTTCACCGCAAGACAGAAGAAGAACAGAAGGTGCCAGATCTCCGGGATATCTGAACAAGAGAATCGGTTATCCCGGAGTGACTCTCCTACCTGACACCGACGCACCGTGCCGATGAAGGAGCGGCTGCCATGCACCGAGGCGCAATCCGGCGCGCCTTCTCAATCATGAGTTGCAACTTTACCTCTCGTGACATCCGAGAGTGCCGATGTAGTAGAGACCATCCTCGTGATCAAGACCTTCGTCATCAAGGAAGTTGACGCTGTAGGCGTTATCAGCGACATAGATGTGCACCTTTTTGTCGCCTGTCACGAACAAGATGTCGCCACAAGAATTCTGGGTCATGGTGTTATAGCCCGCGTAGTAATGGAGATACTCCGAGGGGGCTTCACCGATCACCACCAGCCCTGGATCCATGAGTTCTAGCCACGCCCGCGGCACCTTGCCCGACGTGCGACCGTGATGCGGCGCGAACAGGACATCCACTTTCGGTATGTCCACCTTGTCTTCGATCTTCTCCATGAAGTCCGTTTCGAGATCACCCATCCATAGCATCCGCGGCCCATCCACAACCGTGTACTGCAGAATGCAGGAGATGTTATTGGGCGTCATGCCAGCAGCCGCGTCAGCAAGGGCGCTCTTGAAGTCGGGATCTGACGTTATCGGCCACAGCACGTTCAGCCCGGCCGAACCCCGATTTTCGCTGCTCTGATTCATCCAGCGGCGCGTGCAGTCTTTGTAGAGATAGAAAGCTTTCGTGGTGTCGTCGCGCAGCGAGCAGTAGCGCTTGAAGTCCGCAGTCGGGTCCTTCTTGGTTGCAGCGTTCTTCACGCAGTAGAAGTTATGGAGACCGACATGGTCATCCAGTTCAACGAGACCACCGATGTGATCCTGGTCAGGATGCGTCGAGACAAAGCGCGTAATACCCTTGTCTTCTGACTGCGTGGAGATCTCCGCCAGGATGCTGCCAATCCGCTCCGGTGGGAGCGAGCAGTCGATAATAGTGAAGTTGTCGCTACCGTGGCGGATGTAATACATATCACCGTTGCCGATAGCGAAAGACTTTACGTGGGACATCTCCTAGGAATCCTCCTGCGTTTCCTCTGTGGCGCTTGACGATTCGGTCCGACTGACCTGAGTAACCGCATGCAACAACTGGCGGGCGTAGCGGAACCCTGCCTCCTTCGCTCGTTCCTCAGACGGAAAGAGGCACCACCCGGTCAAGATCATGACATTGATTACGGCACCGCTAATTGCAGCTCCTGCGGACACATGGAAGGAGGTATACCTCGCCAAGAGACAGGTCAACCCGATGACTGCCAAGCAAACTAGGGCCACATAGCGACCCACCCAGCGGAATCCCCACATGTTGCGCTCAAAGCCGTATGCGGCGTTCTCATTGGCCACCATCGGAAAGCGAGGGTCTTGGCCGAGGTAACGCACCTGATCGGTGGCGGCTTCGATGGCGTGATCAGCGGCCACAGAATTTGCCGCTTCCCGCCGCTTACTCAGCAACTGCACTCCGGTGACCTCTTCGATCGCCTGCCGCCAGATGTCTCGCTGTCTTGGGTTACTGCTCTCATCGCGGGTGCGCAGCAGCTGCGTCGTAGGTCGGCCGCCCCATCGCTCGTACATGCGGTCCTGGGCTCGCCGCCCTGCGTTGCCTACCAGGACCGACAGCGCATAGCCACCAACCGTAACGGAGAGTACCCCAAGCGCTACAGGCACAGCTGGGTAAGCCTTCAGGCCGAGCGCAACGAGAGTGATGGTGACAGGCGCAATCCCTAGCATGCCCGGGGTAAGGCGTGCCTTCCGTTCATACGCACTCAAAGCCACGGTGGACTTCATACCAGCAACAAACCGCAGCTGTCAGCGAAATCGAATAATTCGGACTGCGGTCGGAGACGGCTTGGGGCTGAGGTTTAGCACTGCGACGGCCCAGAGACGGCCCAGGACCAGTAAACGCGACAGGGCCGACGGTGCGCGACCGTCGACCCCATCCACCGCATCTGCGGAAAGCCCACCCTGACCTGCGCCTACAGCGCCGGAAGGTTCTTCCGCAGCTCGAACGCCGTGACCTCGGACCGGTACTCCTCCCACTCCTGCCGCTTGTTGCGCAGGAAGAAGTCGAAGACGTGCTCGCCGAGGGTCTCGGCGACGAGGTCGCTGCGTTCCATCAGGGTCAGCGCCTCGCCGAGGTTCTGCGGGAGCGGCTCGATGCCCATGGCGCGGCGCTCCGCGTCGGACAGGGCCCAGACGTCGTCCTCGGCGCCCGGCGGGAGTTCGTAGCCCTCCTCGATGCCCTTGAGGCCGGCGGCCAGCAGCAGCGCGTACGCCAGGTACGGGTTGGCGCCGGAGTCGAGGGAGCGGACCTCCACCCGGGCCGAGCCCGTCTTGCCGGGCTTGTACATGGGGACCCGGACCAGCGCCGAGCGGTTGTTGTGGCCCCAGCAGATGTACGAGGGGGCCTCGCCGCCCGCACCGGCCGTGCGCTCCGCGCCTCCCCAGATGCGCTTGTAGGAGTTCACCCACTGGTTGGTGACCGCGGAGATCTCCGCCGCGTGCCGCAGCAGGCCCGCGATGAAGGAGCGGCCGACCTTGGAGAGCTGGTACTCCGAGCCCGACTCGTAGAACGCGTTGCGGTCGCCCTCGAAGAGGGAGAGGTGGGTGTGCATGCCGGAGCCCGGGTGCTCCGAGAACGGCTTCGGCATGAACGTCGCGTGCACACCCTGCTCCAAGGCCACCTGCTTCATGACCAGGCGGAACGTCATGACGTTGTCGGCCGTGGACAGCGCGTCGGCGTAGCGGAGGTCGATCTCCTGCTGGCCCGGCGCGCCCTCGTGGTGGGAGAACTCCACCGAGATGCCCATGGACTCCAGCATGGTGATGGCCTGGCGGCGGAAGTCCATGCCGACGTTGGTCGGGGTGTGGTCGAAGTAGCCGGAGTTGTCGGCCGGGGTGGGGCGGGAGCCGTCCAGCGGGCGGTCCTTCAGCAGGAAGAACTCGATCTCCGGGTGGGTGTAGAAGGTGAAACCCAGGTCGGAGGTGCGGGCCAGGGCGCGCTTGAGCACGTAGCGCGGGTCGGCGAAGGACGGGGAGCCGTCCGGCATGAGGATGTCGCAGAACATGCGCGCCGTGCCGGGGGCCTCCGCACGCCAGGGCAGGATCTGGAAGGTCGAGGGGTCCGGCTTGGCGATCATGTCGGACTCGTAGACCCGGGCGAAGCCCTCGATCGCGGAGCCGTCGAAGCCGATGCCCTCGTCGAAGGCCTGCTCCAGTTCGGCCGGGGCCACGGCGACGGACTTGAGGAAGCCCAGCACGTCCGTGAACCACAGGCGTACGAACCGGATGTCGCGCTCCTCCAACGTCCGGAGCACGAACTCCTGCTGCTTGTCCATCTTCCGCTTCCCCATCCTTGCTGGTCAGGCCGCCTTCTCTTCCGTACCACGGGAGGCGGTCGGGCACCTGAGCATCCCACCACACCTCCATTTCGTACGCGTTGCGGACCATGATCGCCCGGCCGGCCCGGGGGAGAACGCCTCACGTACGGCAGGTGGACTGCTCTGCCGCCCATAGTGCCTGCTCGCACCGGCATCCGTAACGGCCGGTTCCCTGCGCTGCGCCACGCGCTTAATTTGCATCTCATATGCAACTTTAAATAGCGTGCGTACAGTCGAGCCCTGAGGAGCCCCCGATGCTGTCCGAACAGTCCGCCGCCACCGTCCGCGCCACACTCCCCGCCGTCGGCGCGGCCCTCGGCACGATCACCGAGCGCTTCTACGCCGGGCTGTTCGCGGCCCACCCGGAGCTGCTGCGCGACTTGTTCAACCGGGGCAACCAGGCCTCCGGCACCCAGCGGCAGGCTCTGGCCGGTTCCGTCGCCGCCTTCGCCACACACCTGCTGGACCGCCCGGAGCAGCGGCCCGACGCCATGCTGCACCGCATCGCCCACAAGCACGCCTCGCTCGGCGTCACGCCGGAGCAGTACGGCATCGTCCACGAGCACCTGTTCGCGGCCATCGCCGAGGTGCTGGGCGACGCGGTCACACCCGAGGTCGCCGCCGCCTGGGACGAGGTCTACTGGCTGATGGCGAACGCGCTGATCGCCGTGGAGCGGCGACTGCGCGAGGAGCGCGGCGGGCCCACCTGGCGGGCCTGGGAGGTCGTCGAACGGGTCACCGAGACCGACGACGTGGCCACGTTCCGGCTGCGGCCGGCCGACGGCGGCCCGGTGCGGGACTTCCTGGCCGGCCAGTATGTCTCCGTCCGCGTCGCCCTCGCCGACGGGGCCCGGCAGATACGGCAGTACAGCCTCTCCGGGGCTCCCGGCCCGGACCTGCGGCAGATCAGTGTGAAACGCGTGCGCGAGCCCGGCGCTCCCGACGGCGAGGTCTCAGGCCGCCTGCACGCGCGCGTGCAGGTGGGCGACGTCCTGGAGCTGTCCGAGCCGTACGGCGACCTGGTCCTGGACGCCGGCCCCGACACTCCCCTGCTGCTGGCCTCGGCGGGCATCGGCGTGACTCCGATGACCGCGATGCTGGCGCACCTGGCCGAGTCCGGGCACCGCGCCCCCGTCACCGTCGTGCACGCCGACCGCTCCCCCGCGACCCACGCCCTGCGCGCCGACCACGAGGCCTGGGCGGCCAAGCTCCCGGACGCTGCCGTCCACCTCTGGTACGAGCAGGACGCCCCCTCGGGCGCCCGCACCGGCCTGGCCGACCTCACCGGCGTGACACTCGCTCCGGGCACGCGCGCGTACCTGTGCGGCCCGCTCCCGTTCATGCGGGCGATGCGGACCCAGCTGATCGCCAAGGGCGTGGCCCCCGCCGACATCCACTACGAGGTGTTCGGCCCGGACCTGTGGCTGGCGGGGCAGGCCTAGTACTCCAGCAGGACCGGAGTACTAGAGGGTGTTCTGAGGGCCGGGGCCCCGCGAGATCCCCAGCAGCAGCGCGCCCGTCGGCTCCGCCACTATGTCCTCCACCGTGACCGGGTCCAGTGAGGTGAAGAACGCCTCCTGGGCCCGGCGCAAAGCGCCGCGCAGACGGCAGGCGGAGTTGAGGGGGCACGGGGTCGGGCCCTCGCAGTCGACGACGTCGCCCCCGCCCTCGAAGGCGCGGACCACGGCGCCGACCGAGGCCGTCCGGCCCTGCTCGGTGAGGGTGAGACCGCCGCCCCGGCCGCGGCGGGCCTGGAGCAGGCCCATGTGCTGGAGCTCGGCGACGACCTTCGCCAGGTGGGTGTACGGCACGTCCATGCCGGCCGCGACCTCCCGGGTCGTCGGACTCGGCCCGCCCGCGACGGCGAGCCGCATCAGGACCCGCAGGGCGAGGTCGGTGGAGCGCAGCAGCCGCATGCGGGCAGCCTAGGTAATGGGAATCTCCGGTACAAATGATCCGGCGGGAGAGGGGCGCCGGGAGCGGCGGAGCTGTCGTCCTGCTGTCGGTGCCGTATCGATTCGGCCCATTCCCGCGACCGCTCTACGAGGCGCCCCGTCTCCCCCATTACGATCAGCCCACCCGACCGTCACTTTTCCCACGAAGGACACCTCATGGGCTCCGCCAAGAAGGCCAGCACGTCACGCAAGGCTCGAATAGAGGAGATGCGGCGCGCCGAGCAGGCCCGTGAGCGCCGCAACCGGATCCTCACGATCGCGGCCAGCCTCGTGATCGTGACCGGGCTCGTCGTCGGCGGTGTCGTGCTCGTGCAGTCCCAGGACGACGGGGCCAGTGACACCGCGGCGGCGAAGGACTCCTCCGGCAAGGGCACATTCGTGACGGGCAAGGACGGGGTGAAGACCTGGGAGGGCAAGCTGGCCCGCAACCACGTCACCAAGGCCGTGAAGTACGCCTCCGAGCCTCCGGTCGGCGGCGACCACAACCCGGTCTGGATGAACTGCAACGGCGACGTCTACACCGAGCCGGTGAAGAACACCAACGCCGTGCACTCGCTGGAGCACGGCGCGGTGTGGGTGACGTACAACGCCGCCGCGAAGAAGTCCGACGTCGACGCGCTCGCGGCGAAGGTGAAGAAGACGCCGTACACGCTGATGAGCCCGATGGACGACCAGAAGGACCCGATCATGCTCTCGGCGTGGGGTCACCAGCGCACGGTCACGGGCGCGAGCGACCCGAACGTGGACAAGTTCTTCGAGAAGTTCGTCCAGGGCGAGCAGACCCCCGAGCCGGGTGCCGCCTGCACGAACGGGCTGTCCAAGTGAGGCAGGCCGGCCTGATCGCCGGGGCCGCGGCGACGGCGCTCGTCGCGGCCGGTGCGATCACCTACGCCGTCGCGGGGGACGACGGCGGCGGCAGGACGCCCTCGGCCGACTCCGCGGACGCCGGGTTCGCGCGGGACATGGCGGTGCACCACCAGCAGGCCGTGGAGATGTCGTACATCGTGCGCGACCGCACCAAGGACGAGGCGGTGCGTCGCCTGGCCTACGACATCGCGCAGACGCAGGCCAACCAGCGCGGCATGCTGCTCGGCTGGCTCGACCTGTGGGGCCTGCCCAAGGTGTCCTCGAAGCCGCCGATGACCTGGATGGACATGGGCGACACGGCCTCCGCCAAGGACGGCGCGCTGATGCCCGGCATGGCGACCAACTCCGAGATGAAGAAGCTCGGAGAGCTCAGCGGGAAGCAGGCGGAGGTCTTCTACCTCCAGCTGATGACGGACCATCACCAAGGCGGCGTGCACATGGCCGAGGGCTGCGCGGACCGGTGCGTGGTCGGTGTCGAGAAGCGGCTCGCGCAGGGCATGGTGGACGCGCAGCAGTCGGAGATCCGGCTGATGGCGGACATGCTCAAGGAGCGAGGAGCCGCACCGCGTTCCTAGCAGCGGTGCGCACGTATGCCTCAAATCGCCCCGCCTGGCGGTCTCTTGGGCTCTTCTTGAGCTGCGTAGGGCGCTTCGTGGGCTGCGCAATTCCCTTGCATGAACGGTTCATCGCGAGAGTGGCGACCGTCGAGTGATCCACTCGCGACGAACCGCACAGGGAGTTCCATGAGATCCAACCGCGCCTCGGTGCGCGCCGGGGTGAGCATGGCAGCGACACTGCCGATGCTCGCCGGTGCGCTGGCGCTCGGCATGCCCGCGGCGCACGCCGCCGGCCACCCGCTCCGTGACCTGCTGTCCGGGACCCGCCCCGAGTGGGCCACGGCCCGCGCGGACCGGGGCGCCACCTCCGACGGCGCCCGGGTGTCGGCCCGGGTCTACCTCGCCGGCAGGAACGCCGCCGGCCTCGCCGCCTACGCGCAGGCCGTCTCCGACCCGGGCTCGGCCTCGTACGGCACGTACCTGACGGCCAAGCAGGCGCAGGCCCGCTTCGGTGCGACCAGGGCCCAGGTGGCGGCCGTGAAGTCCTGGCTGACGGCGTCGGGCCTGAAGGTCACCGGCGTCACCCGGCACTACGTCTCCGTCAGCGGTGACGTGGCCGCCGCCGAAGAGGCGTTCGGCACGCAGCTGCACAACTTCGCCAAGGGCTCGAAGACGTACCGCGCCCCGGCGAGCACCGCCTCCGTACCGGAGGGCCTGGCCGACGCCGTCCTGACGGTGACCGGGCTGGACAACGCGCCGCACATGGCCACGCACGACGATCAACTGCCGCCGCCGGACACCGTGTTCCGCAATGCCGGGCCGTTCTCCTCGTACTACGGCTCGAACACCGCGAGCACGCTCCCGGACGCGTACGGCAAGAAGATCCCGTACGTCGTGAAGGGCTACACGGGCAAGCAGCTGCGGGCCGCCTACGGCGCGGGCACACGCACCGGCAAGGGTGTCCGGATCGCCATCACGGACGCGTACGCCTCTCCGACGATCGCCTACGACGCCGGCACGTACGCCAAGCGCAACGGCGACGCGGCGTGGAAGACCGGCCGGCTGCACCAGGTGCTGCCGGAGAAGTACACGAACACCAAGGACTGCTCGGCCTCCGGCTGGTACGGCGAGGAGACCCTGGACGTCGAGGCGGTGCACGCGGTCGCCCCGGCCGCGGACGTCACCTACGTCGGCGCCGCCTCCTGCACGGACGGCGATCTGCTCGACGCGCTCGGCAAGGTCGTCGACAGCCGCCTGGCCGACATCGTCTCCAACTCCTGGGGCGAGGTGGAGGCCGCACAGACCCCGGACCTCGCCGTCGCCTACGACCAGGTCTTCCAGCTGGGCGCGGTCGAGGGCATCGGCTTCTACTTCTCCTCCGGCGACGACGGCGACGAGGTCGCGAGTTCCGGGACGAAGCAGGTCGACTCCCCGGCCGACTCGGCGTGGGTCACCGCCGTCGGCGGCACCTCGCTGGCCGTCGGCAAGGGCGACACGTACCTGTGGGAGACCGGCTGGGGCACCGACAAGGCGAACCTGTCGGCCGACGGCAAGAGCTGGACCGGCTTCCCCGGCTCCTTCACCTCCGGCGCGGGCGGCGGCACCAGCAGGACCGTCGCCGAGCCCTCCTACCAGCAGGGCGTGGTGCCGGACGCGCTGGCCGAGGCCAACGGCGCGGACGGCAACCGGGTCGTGCCCGACATCGCGGCGGTCGCCGACCCGAACACCGGCTTCCTGGTCGGGCAAACGCAGACCTCGCCGGACGGCAGGTCGCAGGCGTACAGCGAGTACCGCATCGGCGGCACCTCGCTCGCGGCCCCGACGATCGCGGCCGTCCAGGCGCTGGCGCAGGAGGCCCGCGGCGGCAAGGCGATCGGCTTCGCCAACCCGGCGATCTACGCCAAGGCCGGCTCGAAGGTCTACCACGACGTCACCGACGACCCGACGGGCTCCGGTCTCGCCGTGGCTCGCGTCGACTTCGTGAACGGCTACGACGCCACCGGCGGTCTGACCACGTCCGTGCGCAGTCTCGGCAAGGACAGCTCGCTCGCGGCCGTGAAGGGCTACGACGACGTCACCGGCGTGGGCTCACCCGCGAAGGGCTACGTCGAGTCGTACCGGCGCGGCTGACCTCCGCGAGGGGACATGGGGTGGTGTGGGGTGACTCACACCACCCCATTGTGTCGCACTGACGATTACACTGGGCGGCGTGCCTCAACTACGTCTCGCCCTGAACCAGATCGACGCCGGCGTCGGCGACCTCGCCGGGAACACCGAGTCGATCGTCCGCTGGACCCGGCACTCCGCCGAACAGGGAGCGCATCTCGTGGCGTTCCCCGAGATGGTGCTGACCGGGTATCCCGTCGAGGACCTGGCGCTCAGGTCGTCCTTCGTGGAGGCCTCCCGCGCGGCGCTGCGTTCTCTCGCCGCGCGCCTGGCCGAGGAGGGCTTCGGAGAGCTGCCGGTGATCGTCGGCTACCTCGACCGCAGTGCCACCGCCCAGCCGAAGTACGGCCAGCCGGCCGGCGCGCCGCAGAACGCGGGTGCGGTGCTGCACCGCGGCGAGGTGGTCCTCAACTTCGCCAAGCACCACCTGCCGAACTACGGCGTGTTCGACGAGTTCCGCTACTTCGTGCCCGGCGACAGCATGCCGGTGCTGCGGGTGCACGGCGTGGACGTCGCCCTGGCCATCTGCGAGGACCTCTGGCAGGACGGCGGCCGCGTCCCCGCCGCCCGTTCGGCGCAGGCGGGCCTGCTGGTGTCGATCAACGCCTCCCCCTATGAGCGCAACAAGGACGACACGCGCCTGGAGCTGGTCCGCAAGCGGGCCCAGGAGGCCGGCTGCACCACGGCGTACCTGGCGATGATCGGCGGCCAGGACGAGCTGGTGTTCGACGGCGACTCGATCGTCGTCGACAAGGACGGCGAGGTCGTGGCGCGGGCGCCGCAGTTCTCCGAGGGCTGCGTGGTCCTGGACCTGGACCTGCCGGCGGCGTCGGCGGACGCGCCGGCGGGCGTGGTCGACGACGGTCTGCGCATCGACCGCGTGGTGCTCTCCGAGGAGCCGCTGCCCGCGTACGAGCCCGAGCTCACGGGTGGTTACGCGGACCGTCTGGAGGACGACGAGGAGGTCTACTCCGCGCTGGTCGTCGGCCTGCGGGCGTACGTCGCGAAGAACGGCTTCACCTCGGTCCTGATCGGCCTGTCGGGCGGTATCGACTCGGCGCTGGTCGCGGCGATCGCGTGCGACGCGGTGGGCGCGCAGAACGTGTACGGCGTGTCGATGCCGTCGAAGTACTCCTCGGACCACTCCAAGGACGACGCGGCCGAACTGGCCCGCCGTACGGGGCTGAACTACCGCACGGTCGCGATCGAGCCCATGTTCGACGCCTACATGGGCTCGCTGGGACTCACGGGCCTGGCGGAGGAGAACCTCCAGTCGCGTCTGCGCGGCACGCTGCTCATGGCGATCTCCAACCAGGAGGGCCACATCGTCCTGGCCCCCGGCAACAAGTCGGAGCTCGCGGTCGGCTACTCCACGCTCTACGGCGACTCGGTCGGGGCGTACGGCCCGATCAAGGACGTCTACAAGACGTCGGTCTTCCGCCTCGCCGAGTGGCGCAACCGGGCCGCCCGGGAACGCGGTCAGACCCCGCCCATCCCCGAGAACTCCATCAGCAAGCCCCCGAGCGCGGAACTGCGCCCGGGCCAGGTGGACACGGACTCGCTGCCCGACTACCCGGTGCTCGACGCGATCCTGGAGCTGTACGTCGACCGGGACCGGGGAGCCGACGAGATCGTGGCGGCCGGGTTCGACGCGGCGCTGGTCGCGAAGACGCTGCGCATGGTCGACACGGCCGAGTACAAGCGGCGCCAGTACCCGCCGGGCACGAAGATCTCCCCGAAGGGCTTCGGGAAGGACCGACGGCTGCCGATCACGAACGGATGGCGGGAGTCGCTCTGACGGGCGGAGTCGCCGCTCTGACGGGCGGAGTCGTTCCGACGGGCGGGGCCATTCCGACGGGCGGGGCCATTCCGACGGGCGGGTCCGGCTGACGGGAGGGGCCGGCTGACGGGAGGGGCCGGAAGGACTTGATAGGCAAGTGAATACTTGCCTATCTTGGAGTCGTGGCCGACGACCTTTTCAAAGCCTTGGCCGACCCCACCCGTCGCACCATCCTCGACGAGCTCGCCGAGCAGTCCGGGCAGACACTGTTCGAGATCTGCTCGCGGCTGAGCATGAAGCACCGGCTCGGCATCTCGCGTCAGGCGGTCTCCCAGCACCTCGCGGTGCTGGAGGCCGCCGGGCTCGTCGAGACGAGGCGGGAGGGCCGCTGCAAGTTCCACGACCTGAACACGGCCCCGCTCCGGCAGATCACCGAGCGATGGCCGGCACCCGACCCCTCCGGACCGGAAGAGAGCCCGTCATGAGGATCCAGCTGACCAGCGTCTTCGTCGACGACCAGGCCAAGGCCCTGCGCTTCTACACCGAGGTCCTCGGCTTCGTGAAGAAGCACGACGTCCCGGTGGGCGGGACGGACCGCTGGCTGACGGTCGTCTCCCCCGAGGAGCCCGGCGGCACGGAACTGCTCCTGGAGCCCGCCGGCCACCCGGCCGTCAAGCCCTACCGCGACGCGCTCGCCGCCGACGGCATCCCGCTCGCCCAGTTCGCCGTCACCGACGTCCGGGCCGAGTACGAGCGCCTGAGCGGCCTCGGCGTCCGCTTCACCCA
This sequence comes from Streptomyces sp. SID5643, assembly GCF_009872555.1. Taxonomy (NCBI): domain Bacteria; kingdom Bacillati; phylum Actinomycetota; class Actinomycetes; order Kitasatosporales; family Streptomycetaceae; genus Streptomyces; species Streptomyces sp. SID5643. Next base: position 46,014 of record NZ_WWIC01000041.1, on the reverse strand, counting down.
GGAGCCGTTGGAGATGGGCCCCGTCACCACGGCCGTCTTCGACGACACCTGCGGCAACCTGATCCAGATCGCGACCCAGCCGCAGTAATCGCCGTCACCACCTTGACCGGTAACAACACCTGGTGTCACCATCGTCACCTGCTCAAGCGGTGACACACCGACCGGTGCGGGAGAACAGATGGCGGCGATCCACGACATCGAGGTCGTCGTCTTCGACGTCCTGGGCACCATGGTCGACGAGCCCGGCGGGCTTCGATCTGCGGTACGGGAAGCGACCGGCCTGTCCGGCCCGACGGCCGCCGACGGGCCCGTCGCCCTGTGGCGGCGGTACTGCGAGCAGGAGCAGGAACGCGTCCGCCAGGGGCAACGCCCGTACGTGAGCACGGAGGTGCTCGACGCCGAGGCCGCCCGGCTGGTGGCCCGGCACGCCGGGGTGACCGACCCGGGGGCCGTCGCGCGGCTCGCCACGGCGGGGCGGCGGCTGCCCGCCTGGGACGACTCCGCCGCCGGGCTGGAGCGGCTCTCGCGGCGATACCCCGTGATGGGGCTGTCCAACGCCGGCCGTACGGCCCTGCTCCACCTCAACGCGCACGCCGGGCTGCGCTGGCATCCAGCTCTGTCCGCCGAGGCGGTCGCGGCCTACAAGCCGGCGCCGGAGGTCTACCGGCTCGCGCTCGACAGCGCCGGATGCCCACCCGAACGGGTGCTGATGGTCGCCGCCCACGCCTGGGACCTGCGCGGCGCGCGGGCGGTCGGCATGCGCACCGCCTACGTCCACCGGCCGGCCGGGGACCCGCCCACAGACTCCGACGACTTCGACGGGCGGTTCGACGGACTGGACGACCTGGTCAGCGCACTGACGAGCCGTCAGGCAGAGGCGGTCGGACAGCGCGCCCGTCTCGTACCCCGGTCAACGGAAACGGCAGCACGCGGGATCTGATCCCGTGTGCTGCCGTGTGCCGGGAGCCGTCAGTGGTGCACCGCTCGGGCCTCCTGCGGGACGTGGCTCGCCACGATCCGCTCGCGCCCGGCGACCGGGGCCCGGCGCCGGTCCACCGCGTAGGCCAGCGACGCCACGGCCAGACCGAGGACGGCCAGGGCCACACCGGCCAGGGCCGGGGAGGTGACGCCGAAGCCCGCGGCCAGCGCGAGGCCGCCGATCCAGGCGCCGCCGGCATTGGCCAGGTTGAAGGCGGCCTGGTTGGCCGAGGAGGCCAGGGACGGGGCCGAAGAGGCCTTCTCCATGACCATCAGCTGGAGCGGGGAGCCGGTGGCGAAGGCCGCCATGCCGAGCAGGGTCACGGCCACGGCGGCCGTGAGCTCCGTGCGCATCAGCAGCGGGAACAGCGCCAGTACCGCCACCAGCGCGGTGAGGCCGCCGAACAGCGTGCCCCGCAGGGAGTGGTCGGCCAGGCGTCCGCCCAGCAGGTTGCCCGCGGTCGCGCCGACGCCGAACAGCGCCAGCAGCAGGGTGACGCTGGCGTCGGCGTAGCCGGCGGCGTCCGTGAGCATCGGCGTGATGTAGCTGTAGGCGGCGAAGAGCGCTCCGAAGCCCGCGACGGTCGTGCCGAGCGACAGCCAGACCGGCAGGGAGCGCAGGGCGGCGAGTTCACCGCGCAGGCCCCTCGCGGTGGTGTGCTCGTGGTCGTGCGGGATGAGGAACGCGAGCGCGGCGATCGCCGCCAGGCCGATGGCGCTGACGCCGAGGAAGGTCGCCCGCCAGCCGAGGTGCTGGCCCATCAGGGTCGCGACCGGCACGCCCGCGACGTTCGCGACCGTCAGGCCGAGGAACATCAGCGAGACCGAACGCGCCTTGCGTTCGGGGGCGACCATGTTCGTCGCGACGACGGCGCCCACGCCGAAGAAGGCGCCGTGCGGCAGACCGCTCAGGAAGCGGGCGGCCAGCAGCCAGCCGTTGTCGGGCGCGAGGGCCGACAGGGCGTTGCCCACGACGAACAGCCCCATCAGGCCGATCAGGACCGTGCGCCGGGACATCCTGGCGGTGACCGCGGCCAGCAGCGGGGCGCCGATGACGACGCCCAGCGCGTACGCCGACACCAGGTGGCCGGCGCTGGGTATCGAGATGTTCAGGTCGTCCGCGACGTCGGGCAGCAGCCCCATCATCACGAACTCGGTCGTACCGATGCCGAAGGCGCCCACGGCAAGGGCGAGCAGGGCCAGGGGCATGAAGGAGCCTTTCGAGTCTTGCTTGGAGATCCGTACGCGTATGTTCAAGTACGGAACAAAGTCTCGCAGGCGCACTATTCCGCGCGGTGACGCCGAGGTCGCCGATTTCTGACGGAACTGCCTTGACCAGCGGTTTTCAGGAACCGCTTGTGGTGACCCTCACACGAGCCGCGACCGGCAGATGGTCGCTCCCCGTCTGCGGGAGGGTCCACGAGCTCTCCGGCTTCAGGCCCCGCACCATGATCTGGTCGATGCGCGCCATCGGGAACGACGCCGGCCAGCTGAAGCCGAACCCGTTGCCGGCCGCGCCCTGCGTGGAGCGCATCTGGGAGGTGACGGCGTTGAGCGCGCGGTCGTTCATGGTGCCGTTCAGGTCACCGAGCAGGACGACGTTCTCCAGCGGTTCGTGGGCGATGGCCTCGCCCAGGTAGTCGGCGCTCCGGTCGCGCTGGCGGGCCGTGAAGCCGGCCTCCATCTTCACGCGCACCGACGGCAGATGGGCGACGTAGACCGCGACCTGCCCGGACGGTGCGGTCACGGTGGCGCGCATCGCGCGCGTCCAGCCCATGTCGAGGTCGACGTCCCGCACGCCGCTCAGCGGGTACTTGCTCCACACGCCGACCGTGCCCTGCACGGAGTGGTAGCGGTACGTCGGCGCCAGCGCCTTCTCGTACGTCGGGACGGCGTCCGGCGTCAGCTCCTCCAGGGCCAGCACGTCCGCGCCGGAGGCGGCCACGTCCCGGGCGGTGCCGGCCGGGTCGGGGTTGTCGGCGTTGACGTTGTGCGTGACCACCGTGAGGTCGCCGCCGGTCGCGGTCTTGTCGCTGAGCTGGCCGCCGAAGAGGTTCAGCCAGACCACGGACGGCAGCACCACCGCGATCAGCGCGGTCGCGGACTTGCGGACCAGGGCGAGGACGAGCAGCACCGGGACCAGGAGCCCCAGCCAGGGCAGGAACGTCTCGGTGAGACTGCCCAGGTTGCCGATGGTGTTCGGGATGCGCGAGTGCAGCACCATGACCAGGGCCAGCAGGACCGCGCACGCGGCGACGACCAGTCCGCGCCGCCAGATCCGCGGGTCGCCCCGCCAGGGGCCCACCAGCCGGTCGAACAGGCGCCGAAGCCGGGTTCCCCGGTGCTCGGGCCCCGAGCCGCCGTTGTCCGTCTCCGTCATGTACGCCTGCTGCGCCATACCGTCGCCTCACTGCCTGCCGTGCACACCATCGCCCCCGTGTCCTTACGACCCTAGGGGATGATCCGTTCCGTTCCCGCCGTCCTGCGACGGCCGTACGGGGGCGATGACGTCCGAGCCCCCGAGGAGAGTTCCGGTCCCGCCCGCCGAAAGCGCCGTCTGTGACGAAACGCGCACACTCACCCGGGCGGCCGGGACTCGGAACTGACGGGGCGTAGGCCTTCGAGGAGCGTGTCGACGACTCGGTCGGCGAGGTCGTCGGGGAGGTCGGCGTCGGTGTGCAGCGCGGCGCGGAGGAGTATCGGGCCGACGAATATGTCGTTCAGCAGTTCGAGGTCGAGGTCCGTGCGCAGTTCGCCGTTCTCCTGGCCGCGGCGCAGGACCTCCAGGCCGAGCCGGCGCCGCGGGGCGACGACGGTCGCGTGGTACGCCGCCCAGAGTTTCGGGCTGCTCTTCATCTGGGCCTGCACGCTGTGCAGGATCGCCGAGGAACGGTTGGCCAGGCCGCGCCGGCGCACCTGTTCCAGCAGGACGACGAGGTCGTCACGCATGGAGGTGCCGGGGAGCGGCGGGTCCGGGGGTTCGGCGGCGCGTACGACGTCGACGAAGAGTTCCTCCTTGCCGCTCCAGCGGCGGTAGATGGTGGCCTTGCCGACGCCCGCGGTGCGGGCGATGCGCTCGATGGACAGCTCCGCGAGGGGCACACCCTCCTCCAGGAGCCTCATCACGCCCTCGATGATCGCGCGCTCGACGGCCTCGCTTCTGGGGCGGCCCCTCGCGGGAGCGTCGGGCGGAGTGTGCCGATCGGCGAGGCTCACGTCGCTGCGTCCTTCCTGGCGGGGTGGAGACCGTTCCCGGCTGCGCGGGGAGTGCATTCTCCCGCAGGCCTACGAACCCGTGTGCGACAACTCCTTGTCCCCCTGCGCCCGCTGGGACGACGGCGGCCTGCCCGGCAGGAACAGCGCCACGACGACCGCGCCGATCAGGGCCACGCCCGCGCCCCACAGGGCGGTGACGTGCATCGCGTGCAGGAACGCGTCGTGGGCCGGGGCGACGAGGGACGCGCCCCGCGGGCCCAGCTTGTCCGCGACGCCGAGCGTGCCCTCGATGGACTCACCGGCGGTGTGCCGCAGGGCCGGGGGCAGGACGCCGAGCCTGTCCTCGATGCCCGTGCGGTAGGCCGTGGACAGCACCGAACCGAGGACGGCGACGCCGAGGGCGCCGCCGACCTGCCGGAAGGTGTTGCTGAGCGCGGAGGCGGACCCGGCCTTCTCGCGGGGCAGGGCCTGCATGATGACGACGCTGACCGGCGTCATGATGTGCGCCATGCCGGCACCCATGAGGAAGAAGATCACTTCCAGGATCCAGATGGGCGTGTCCCCGTCCAGCGTGGCGAAGGCGGCCAGCATGGCGGCGATGACGGCCATGCCGCCCGTGGTCGTGACCCGGTTGCCGAAGCGGTCGACGACCAGCCGGGCGCGCGGCGCGAAGATCAACTGGGCGGCGGCCAGCGGCAGCATCAGCAGACCGGTCTGCAGCGGCGAGTAGCCGCGCACGCTCTGCGTGTAGAAGACGGAGAAGAAGGTCACGCCCATCAGCGCGAAGAAGACCAGCGCGACGGCGGCGATGGCGGCCGAGAAGACCTTGCTCCTGAAGTACGTGACGTCTATCGACGGATGGTCGCTGCGCTTCTCGAACACGACGAAGGCGACGAGCACGGCGAGGCCGGCGCCGATGGTCGCCAGCACGGTCGCGTCGGTGAAGTCGGCGAGCTGGCCGCCCTTGATGATGCCGTAGACGAGCAGGACCAGGCCGACGACGGACAGCACGACACCGACGGGGTCCACCCGGCCCGGGTTCGGATCGCGCGAGTCCGGCACCAGCCAGAGCATCAGCGCGAGCCCGAGCAGCACGATCGGCACGTTGACGAGGAAGACCGAGCCCCACCAGAAGTGGTCGAGCAGGACACCGCCGGTGATCGGGCCGATGGCGACGGCGAGGCCGACGCCGCCCGCCCAGATGCCGATGGCCTTGGGCTGCTCCTCGCGCTCGAAGACGTTCATGAGGACGGCCAGCGTGGCGGGCATCACGAACGCGGCGCCCAGGCCCATCACGGCCCGGAAGGTGATCAGCTGGCCGGGCGAGCCGGAGAACGCGGCGAGCGCCGAGCCGATGCCGAACACGGCGAGGCCTCCGAGCAGCACCTTCTTGCGGCCCAGCCGGTCGCCGAGCAGTCCGGCGGTGAACAGCAGTCCGGCGAAGACGAGGGTGTAGGCGTTGATGGCCCACTCCAGCTGGCTCTGCGTGGCGCCGAGCCCGGTGGGGGCCGGGGTGGAGATCGTCTTGATGGCGACATTCAGGATCGAGTTGTCGAGCACGACGATCAGCAGGCTCAGCATCAGCACGCCGAGGATCGCCCAGCGGCGCCGGTGCACCGCTTCCGGTACGCGCGGGCCGGTGGGGGCGGCCGGTTCGGCAGGAGTAGTCATGGCACCGAGCCCAGAAGTATTTCGATACGAGACCGTCTCGTATTGGAATTCTCTTACCGGGATCTTACGCGGCGACCGCGTCCGGGCCCTCGCGGACGCGCGGACGGAACTCACAGGGGCTCCCCTAGCCCTCGATGACACGAGGTGCCACCATGGACGTGGTCCGGGGACGCCGTCAGGGCGCCTCGAGATGACGTGTTAGGAGCCGTGCCATGACGCAGCTTCCGGCTGCCCAGACTGCTCAGATGAAGCCCTCCGGCAGCGGCAGGGCGCTGTACGGGGGCAAGGGCACCCGCCGTATCACCGTGCGCGACATCGCCGCCGCCAAGGAGCGCGGCGAGAAGTGGCCGATGCTCACCGCGTACGACGCCATGACCGCCTCCGTCTTCGACGAGGCCGGGATCCCGGTGATGCTCGTCGGCGACTCAGCGGGCAACTGCCACCTCGGGTACGAGACGACCGTGCCCGTCACCCTCGACGAGATGACGATGCTGTCGGCGGCGGTCGTACGGGGCACCTCGCGCGCCCTGATCGTCGGCGACCTGCCTTTCGGCTCCTACCAGGAGGGCCCGGTGCAGGCGCTGCGCTCGGCGACCCGGCTGGTGAAGGAGGCGGGCGTGCAGGCCGTGAAGCTGGAGGGCGGCGAGCGGTCGCACGACCAGATCCGGCTGCTCGTCGAGTCCGGCATCCCGGTCATGGCGCACATCGGCCTGACCCCGCAGTCGGTCAACGCGATGGGCTACCGCGTGCAGGGCCGCGGCGAGGAAGCGGCCCAGCAGCTGCTGCGGGACGCGAAGGCCGTGCAGGACGCGGGCGCGTTCGCGGTGGTGCTGGAGCTGGTCCCCGCGGAGCTGGCCGCCGAGGTGACGCGGGTGCTGCACATCCCGACCGTCGGGATCGGGGCGGGCCCCGAGACCGACGCGCAGGTGCTGGTGTGGACCGACATGCTGGGTCTGACCGGCGGGCGGGTGCCGAAGTTCGTGAAGCAGTACGCGAACCTGCGTGAGGTCATGGGCGACGCGGTGAAGGCGTTCGCCGAGGACGTGGTCGGCGGAACGTTCCCGCAGGAGGAGAACTCCGTCCACTAGGACCTCACAGAGAGCCACAGCGGTACCACGGACAGCCCGTCGATCTCCCCCAGTCGACGGGCTGTCCCCTTTCGCCGGCACCACCGACAGCGGGTGTCGGCGGCTTGTCGGTGGTTTGTCGGTGGGTCCTGGAACCGTCTGTGCCATGACGCGAATCGACACACAGACCAGCGGCGCCGCTGTCACCGTGCGGGGGCTGGTGAAGCACTACGGGGAGACCAAGGCACTGGACGGGGTCGACCTGGAGGTGCGGGAGGGCACCGTGATGGGGGTGCTCGGGCCGAACGGGGCCGGGAAGACCACCCTGGTGCGGATCCTGTCCACCCTGCTGGCGCCCGACTCGGGGCAGGCCATCGTGGCCGGGTACGACGCCGTACGGCAGCCGCGGCAGCTGCGGCGGGTGATAGGGCTCACGGGCCAGTACGCGTCCGTGGACGAGAAGCTCTCGGGCTGGGAGAACCTGTACATGATCGGGCGGCTGCTCGATCTGCCCCGCAAGGAGGCCCGTGCCCGGGCCGACGGGCTGCTGGAGCGCTTCTCGCTGACCGAGGCGGCCAAGCGGCCGGCGGCGACGTACTCCGGGGGCATGCGGCGCCGGCTGGACCTCGCCGCGTCGATGATCGGCCGGCCGGCCGTGCTCTTCCTCGACGAGCCGACCACCGGCCTCGACCCCCGCACCCGCAACGAGGTGTGGGACGAGGTCAAGCGCATGGTCGGCGACGGAGTCACCGTGCTGCTCACCACCCAGTACATGGAGGAGGCCGAGCAGCTCGCCTCCGAGCTGACGGTCGTCGACCGCGGCCAGGTCATCGCCGGGGGCGCGATCGAGGCGCTGAAGGCGAAGGTCGGCGGCCGTGCGCTGCGGATCCGCCCGGCCGACCCCACCCACCTGCGGCCCCTCGCCGGCGCGCTGGACGAGCTGGGGATCACCGGGCTCGCCACCACGACCGTCGACACCGACCGGGGTGACGTCCTCGTGCCGATCCTCAGCGACGAGCAGCTGACGGCCGTGGTCGGCGCGGTCACCGCGCGCGGCATCACGCTCTCCTCCATCACCACCGAACTGCCCAGCCTGGACGAGGTGTTCCTGTCCCTCACCGGCCACCGTGCCAGTGCCCCGCAGGACGCCATGCCCGCCGAAGACCTTCAGGAGGCCGCCGTATGAGCGCCGTCACCGTCAACGACGCCGCCACGGACGCCCGTATCCCGCTGCGCGGCCATCTGCGCCACACCGGCGCCCTGATCCGCCGCAACCTGCTGTGGATCCGCAAGGACCCGGAGTCGATGGCCGACGCGCTGCTGATGCCGGTCATCTTCACCCTGCTGTTCGTCTTCGTCTTCGGCGGCTCGATCGGGCAGGCGCTGGGCGGCGGACAGGACCGGTACGTGCAGTACGTGATCCCGGGCATGATCGCGATGATGAGCATGACGCTGTCCCAGGGCGTCGGCACCGGCTTCAGCCAGGACTTCAACTCCGGTGTCATGGACCGTTTCCGGTCGCTGCCGATCGGGCGCGGCTCGGTGCTGTTCGCGAAGATCTCGGTGGAGCTGCTGCGGATGCTGTTCGCCACCGCCGTGCTGATGATCGTCGCCGTGGCCGTCGGGTTCGAGATCACGAACTGGCCGGGGCTGCTGGCGGCCGTGGCCCTGTCCACGGCGTTCGCCTCGTCGATCATGTGGGTGTTCCTCACCCTGGGCGTGATCCTGAAGAACGCGCAGTCCGTGCAGGCGATGGGCTTCCTGGTGCTGTTCCCGCTCCAGTTCGGCTCGTCGATCTTCGCGCCGACCACGTCGATGCCGGGCTGGCTCCAGGCGTTCACCGACTACAACCCGCTGTCGACCCTCGCGGACGCCGCGCGCGGGCTGATGGTGGGCGGGCCGGTCGCGCACGACCTGTGGGTGACGCTCGGCTGGTCGGTGGCGATCACGGCCGTGATGGCGCCCGTCGCGATCCACAAGTTCCGCACGAAGAACTGACCGGGCGGCCGGATCGCCTCACGGGTTCCTCCAGAGCAGGGCGGCGGCCTCGTCGAGAGAGAGGCCGCCGCCCGCCGCGTACGCGGCCTCGTAGGCCCGGTCACCGAGCAGCGCCCGGGCCTGCCGCTCCGTGCGTTCGCGGGTCTCGCGCTCCTGCCGCTGGGCGATGTGACCGGGCGGCAGCAGGGCGTCGAAGGCACCCAGACACCGGGCCGCGTCCTCGGCGCGCCCGCCGCCGTCGATGGCGGCGAGGGCCCGGGCGCCGATGATCAGGTACCCCGAGCGCAGATGGGGCGTGATGGCCTCGGCGAGCGGGTCGGCGGCCCGCTCCATCCCCCGGCGGATCCGGAGCAGGCACTCCTCGTACCGCCCCTCCGCGGCGTCCAGCCACGCCTCCACGCCGAGGATGTACGCGTCGAAGACGATGAAGTGGGCGATGCGGAAGTCCTGCCGCAGCCGGCCCAGTTGCTCGCGCGCCTCCGCGATGCGGCCCGTCATGCCGAGCCAGCCGGCGAGGAACAGGCGGGCGGCGGGCATGGCCTCGCTGTGCGAGTCCTCGCGCTGGGCGATCACCTCGCGCAGCAGGCGTTCACCGCGTTCGTCGTCGCCCGCCTCCAGCAGCGCGCTGCCCAGCCGGGCGCTGAGCACCGCCGCCTGGGCGCGGGCACCGAGGTGTTCGGCGTGGGCGATGGCCTCCTCGTAGTCGGCGGCGGCCAGGGTGTGGTGGCCCTTGCGCTCGTGGGCCTCGGCGCGGGCGGAGAGGGCTTCGGCGGTCCCCCAGGAGTCACCGAGGCGCCGGTAGATCTCCAGCGACTCGTCGGCGTCGTGGGCGGCGTCACCGGTCCAGTCCGTGCGGTTGGCGAGGAAGTTGGCCCGCATCTGCAGGCCCGAGGCGAGCTCCCAGTCGAAGCCCGGGGTCCGCCGGCAGGTGCGGATGGACGCGTCGATGATGACGCGCAGCCTGTCCATGTCGCCGGTCAGCATCACGGCGAAGAACCAGAGCAGACCGGGGAGCCGGCAGTTCTGCGGCAGTCCGGGCTCGTACGTCGCGGCGATGGCGCGCAGCTTCCGCTGGGAGTCCGGGTTCTGCCAGGCGTCCAGCTCGGTGTCCATGCAGGCGAGATGGGCGAGGTGGATACCGCGCCGGGCCTCCCACAGGATCTCGCCGGTCATCGGGGGCGGGGCGTCGGTGCAGCGCTGCCACACCGCCGTGGCGGGGCGGAGGGGCTCGGTGAAGGGGTCCGGGCCGAGCGCCATCACCTCACGGCACCAGTTGCGGGCCTCGATGCGCAAGTCGCGCATCTGCCAGTACCAGACGAGGGACAACGCCAGGCACAGCGCCTCCTGTTCGTCGCGCAGGACCACGGCGCGGCGCAGGGCGATGCGCAGGTTCTCGTACTCGCGCTCCAGCCGGTGGATGGCGGCGAGTTGTCCGGGGCCGCGCAGCAACGGGTCGGTGACGCGGGCCAGTTCACGGAAGTACGTCAGATGGGCCCGCTCGGCCCCGGCGCGCTGCCCGGACTCGTCCAGCCGTTCGGCGGCGTACTCGGCGACGGTCTCCAGGAGCCGGTAGCGCATCTCCCCGTCGGCGGAACCGTCCGGCGGGGCGGCCACGACCAGGGAGCGGTCCACGAGGGAGCCGAGGGCCTCCAGGGCGGCCGGTCCGCACACGGCCTCGGCGGCGGGCAGGTCGCAGCCGCCGGCGAACACCGACAGCCGCCGCAGAACGTCGCGTTCCTCCTCGTCGAGCAGGTCCCAGGACCAGTCGACGACCGCTCTGAGGGTCTGCTGGCGGGGCAGGACGGTACGGCTGCCGGAGGTGAGGAGACGGAAGCGGTCGTCCAGGCGGTCGGCGATCTGGCGGGGTGTGAGCATCCGCAGCCGGGCGGCGGCCAGTTCGATGGCCAACGGCAGGCCGTCGAGGCGCCGGCAGATCTCGGCGCACGCCCCGGGATCGTCCTCGGTCCGGAAGCCGGGCCGGGCCGCCGCGCCCCGGTCGGCCAGCAGCCGCAGCGCCACCGGCTCGGGCAGCGGCTCCACCGGCCGCAGCAACTCGCCCGGGACACCGAGGGGTTCGCGGCTGGTGGCCAGGACCGTGAGGTCCGGGCAGCGCGCCAGCAGTTCCTCGGTGAGCCGGGCGGCGGCGTCGACGACGTGCTCGCAGTTGTCGAGGATCAGCAGCATGCGGGGCCGGGAGCAGTGCTCCGCGAGCCGCTCGACGGGGGCGTCGAGCCGGTCGGCGACGGCGGCGCGGATGCCCTCGGCGCCGGCGCCGTACAGCACGGTCTCCCGGGCGCCGACGGCGGTGAGCACGGCCTCCGGTACGGCGTCCGGGTCGTCGACGGGGGCGAGTTCGGCCAGCCACACACCGCCGGGCATGGCCTCGCGCACGGTCTCCGCGGCCTCCTGGGACAGCCGGGTCTTCCCGGCGCCGCCGGGGCCGAGCAGGGTGACCAGCCGGGCCTGCGCGAGATCCCCGCGGATGGTCTCGATGTCGCTCTCCCGGCCGATGAAGGAGGTGAGGCGGGCCCGGAGGTTGCCGGCGGGCCGGGCCGACGCGGGCACGGGCGTGTCCCCTGGCCGGAGCAACTCGGCGTGCAGAGCACGCAGTTCCGGGCCCGGGTCGGCCCCGAGGCGGTCGGCGAGGAGGCGCCGGACGTCCTCGAAGGCGTCCAGCGCCTCCGCCGTACGGCCGGCGTCCCGCAGGGCGCGCAGCCGCAGGGCCTGGAGGGGCTCGTCCAGGGGGTGGCCGTCGCACAGGGCGGTCAGCTCCGGCAGGGACTGCTCGGCCTGGCCCTGGGCGAGGGCGGCGGCGTGCCGGGCCCGGAGCGCGTCCAGGCGGCGGGTGTCCCAACGAGCGGCCTCGGCGGTGCGGTCGGGCAGGTCGGCGAGAGCGGGGCCGCGCCACAGGGCGAGAGCGTCGTCGAGGACCACGGTGGCCTTGGCGGGGTCGCCGTCGGCCAGCGCCCGCAGCCCCTCACCGGCCAGCCGCTCGAAGCGGTGCAGGTCGACGTCGTCGGGCGCGGCCGCGAGCCGGTACCCGCCGGCGACGGAGGCGACCGCGCCCGCCCCGAGCGCCCGCCGCAACCGCCCGACCAGCGCCTGTAGCGCCCCCGGCGCGTCGGCGGGCGGCTGCCCGCCCCACACCTCGTCGACGAGCAGCCCCACGGGCACGGTCCGCCCGGCCCGCAGCGCGAGCACGGTCAGCAACGCACGCAACCGCGCCCCACCGACCGGAACGACCGACCCGTCACTGCGGAGCGCCTGCGTGGTGCCGAGGATGCGGTAGTGCACGGGCTCATTGTCTCCGGTGATACGGGGGCGGGTCACGGCGGTTGACTGCGCGGCGGGGCGTCACGGGGGGCACGAGGGCCCCGGGCCTCGCGGACGGCGTGGGAGAGGCGGGAGTCCGTGCCCGGCACCTCCAGGATCACCACCACCCCCGACTCGCGCGAGCGCCGTCCCCGCCCGTCGGCCGCCCGCTCCCCTTCTCGTTCCTTGAACCACTCCGGGCACCGGTCCACCGGCCGCAGCCCGCGCTCCCCCGTCACCGGCTCGTAGAGGCGCGATCCGGGCGCGGTCTCGGCCCAGGACTGGGTCAGCACTTGAACGGCCCGCACCAGCCCCCCGGCCTCGGGCCACCGCGCGCCGTGCCGCTCGACGGACAGCAGCCCGGCCGTCCGGTTCCAACCCCCCGGCTCCGGGCGCCGGTCCTCCTCGGCGTCGGGGTCCGCCCCCAGGGCGACCGGGAGGGCCGTCCCCTCCCCCACCATCCGCACGCCGCCCACGTCCGTCACGGGCCCGGCGACCTCGGTGAGCTGGTCGTGCCAGCCGCCGCCCAGCACGGTGTCCGGGTCCAGGAGCAGCAGCGGCCAGCTCACCTCGTCCCCGACCGAGAACGGGGTGCCGCAGCACTCCATCTGCCAGTCCTCGTAGAACACGTGCCACAGCCCCATGGACCCACCCTCCCCGGAACCGACCGCCCCGCGCGAGACGTTTTTCACCCGGGCCCGGTACCGTCGGGCCGTTCCACCCCCGTGTCGACGAGTGCAGGGAGCCCCATGACCACCGCCACCACCCGCCACAGCGAGCGGCGGATCAGTCCCGTGTTCGTCGGGATCGTCGCCGTGACGGCGGTCACGGGCTGGGCGACCTGGACCGGGTTCGCCGAGCAGCCCGGCGTCGCCGTGTTCCTGTTCGTGACGGCGGCGTGGATCGTCTCGCTGTGTCTGCACGAGTACGCGCACGCCCGCACCGCCCTGCACAGCGGTGACATCTCCATCGGCGCGAAGGGTTACCTGACCCTCAACCCGTTGAAGTACACGCACGCCCTGCTCAGCATCGTGCTCCCGGTGATCTTCGTGATCATGGGCGGGATCGGCCTGCCCGGCGGCGCCGTGTTCATCGAGCGGGGCCGGATCCAGGGGCGCTGGAAGCACAGTCTGATCTCGGCGGCGGGCCCGCTGACGAATGTGCTGTTCGCCGTGGTGTGCACCGCCCCGTTCTGGCTGGACGCGCTGGACGGCGTGCCGAACGACTTCCGGTTCGCCCTCGCCTTCCTCGCACTGCTCCAGGTGACGGCGGCGCTGCTGAACTTCCTGCCGGTGCCGGGCCTGGACGGCTACGGCGTCATCGAGCCCTGGCTGTCGTACGGCATCCGGCGCCAGGTGGAGCCGTTCGCGCCGTTCGGCCTGCTGTTCGTGTTCGCGCTGCTGTGGCTGCCGGCGGTGAACGGGGTCTTCTTCGACGTGATCGACACGATCCTGAAGTCCCTCGGCATCAGCGACTTCGAGACGTACTGCGGTCAGGAGCTGTACCGCTTCTGGCAGGGCTCGAACGAGTTCTGCTCGGCGGCGTCCTGACGGGCGCGGGTCAGCCGGCGGCGGACTTTCGCTGCTTGGCGCGCTTGGCGTAGTACCAGCACATATTGGACGACAGGCCCGCCAGCAGCACCCACACGATCCCCAGGAAGCTGCCCCGCGTGAAGGAGACCACGGCGGCGGCCACGGAGAGCACGCAGACGATCAGGGCGTAGAGGGCGAGGCGGGGCATGGGGTCGACTCCTGTCGGGGGACACTGCGGCACTGCTGGTGCCGTCCAGTGTCCCCCATGCCCGTCACCGGCTCACACGTCGGTGACGCGCAGGCCCGCGTGCGCCTTGTACCGGCGGTTCACGGAGATCAGGTTCGCCACCAGCGACTCCACCTGGTGGGCGTTGCGCAGCCGCCCGGCGAAGATGCCGCGCATGTTGGGGATGCGGCCGGCGAGGGCCTGGACGATCTCGACGTCGGCGCGGACCTCGCCGAGCACCATCACGTCGGTGTCGATCTCGTCGATCTCCGGGTCCTGGAGCAGCACGGCCGACAGGTGGTGGAAGGCGGCCGTGACCCGGGAGTCCGGCAGCAGGGCGGCGGCCTGCTCGGCGGCGCTGCCCTCCTCGGGCTTGAGGGCGTAGGCGCCCTTCTTGTCGAAGCCGAGCGGGTTGACGCAGTCGACGACGAGCTTGCCCGCCAGATCCCCGCGCAGGGATGCGAGGGTCTTGCCGTGGCCGTCCCAGGGCACGGCGACGATCACGATGTCGCTGCGGCGGGCGGTCTCGGCGTTGTCGGCGCCCTCGACGCCATGGCCGAGTTCCTCGGCGGCCGCCTGGGCGCGGTCGGCGGCACGCGAGCCGATGATCACCTTCTGGCCGGCCTTGGCGAGCCGGTAGGCCAGGCCCTTGCCCTGCGGCCCGGTCCCGCCGAGCACCCCCACCACGAGTCCGGAGACGTCGGGCAGGTCCCAGGGGTCCTTGGCGGGGGCCTTCTGGGTGTGGTCGGCGGCAGCACTGTCGGTAGAAGTCATGGCCCCGACTCTACGACCGCGTCACCGTGCCGGGAGGCTCAGGTCAGCTCCGTCACGGGCACCCGCCGGAAGGTGATCGTCTCGTAGGCGCCGAAGTCTCCGGTCTCGTACAGCAGGCCCACGGTGCCGGCGTCGGCGCGTACGAGATCCGAGTACGCGGCGGGCAGGCCGTCCACGGTGTACGCCGGGCGCCAGGTGGTGCCGGCGTCGGTGGAGGCACGGATCGTCATCAGGGCGCGGAAGCCCGGGTCGGCGGGGCCGGAGTACAGGAGCAGGTCGGGGTCGCGCAGGTGCAGGACGGCGGCCTGGCAGACGGGGGCGGTGAGACCGGCCTGGGGACGGAAGGGCTTCACCAGGGTCTGTCCGCCGTCGGCCGAGTGCGCGTCGGCGCGGGTGCCGGGCGAGGGCGAGTCGTTGCGGGTGTTGACGTAGACGCGACCGTCGGGGAGTTCGGCGGCGGTGGTCTCGTTGGCGTTGATGTAGCCGTCGGTGTTGTCGTCGACGTAGCCGATCCGCCAGGTGGTGCCCTCGTCGTCGCTGAGCAGGCAGTGTCCGCCGTTGTACTTGCCCTCGGTGCCGTTGTCGGTGCCGGTGGGCGGCAGGGAGTGGTTGGCGGGGACGACGACCCGGCCGGTGCTGAGCTGGATCGCGTGGCCGGGGGTGGTGGCGTACCAGCGCCACTCGGGCCGCTTGGTCTGCTGGGTGATCTCCCTCTGCGCGGACCAGGTGCGGCCCTCGTCGTCGCTGTGCTGCACCCACACGCGGCGCCCGTCCGCGGCGCTCACCTTGCCGCGCCGGATGGCGTCCTCGGTGGCGAGGGCGGCGTTGCGTACGTGCACGAGGAGGACGCGGCCGGTGCCGAGGACGACGGGCGCGGGGTTGCCGGCGAGGGCGTCGCCATTGCGGGCGGCGACCTGGAGCGGGCCCCAGGTGCGGCCGCCGTCCGTGGAGCGCTTCAGCACGATGTCGATGTTCCCGAAGTCGTCCCGGGAGCCGACCCGGCCTTCGCAGAAGGCGAGCAGGTCACCGGTGCCGGTGGCGACGACGGCGGGGATACGGAAACTGGCGTAACCCTCCTGTCCGGCGCGGAAGGGGACGCTGGTCTCGGTCATCGGCGGTTCCTCCGGTCGTTCGACGGCGGTACGGGTGACCGGTCGGCTTACCCGGCCCGGGCGAATACGGGGTGAACCGCACGTCACGAGTGGCCGTTCGGGGCAGGATGCGCTCCCATGGATGCGGTTCGGGTGGCTTTGCTGCGGGAAGTGCTCGCCGGGACGGAGTGGCTGGGGGCGACGCGGCGGTTCGCCGGGGCGCTGCGCGGCTCGGTGGTGTCGCACGGGGGCGGGCTGCTGCTGGTCGGCACGCCGGAGTACGAGCCGTGGCATCTCGCCGCGCACCTGGTGGACGAGGCCGCCTGGTCGGGCACTCCGGAACTGGCCCCGACGCTGGTGCGGCACGGCGCACGCCCCTCGGATCCGGCGCATCTGGCGGTGGGTCTGGGCCGGCTGGAGGCGGCCCGGCGGGGCGAGACGCTGCTGGTGGTCGCCCCCGCGACGCCCGCCGCACCCCTGGCGGAACGGGTGTCCGACGCCCGTCGGGCCGGAGCGACGGTCCTGTCCCTCGGCCCCGGACAGGGCGAGCTGCCGTCCCTGGCGCACGAGGTCCTGGCCGTGCCCGACGGTTCGGAACTGGACCTCGACACGGTGCAGCACCTGGTCAGCGCTGCGGCCGGGGAGAACGCCCTGCCGACGCCGCGCGGGCGGCGCCGCTTCCGGGACCGGGTGGCGCGCCTGGCGGAGCACCTGACGGCACCACCGCCGGCCCGCTGGTGACGTCCGGGCGTCCTGAGGGCATGAGCGGACGCCCGGGTCCGCGGCTGTCGCGGGCCCGGGCGTCGGAGGGCGGGATCAGCTCTCGTCGTCCCGGCTGCCCGCCGGGGCGTCGTGCCACTTGGGGTCGTTCTCCCACTGGAGGTTGCGCTCGCGTGCGGTCGCCATCGCGTGTTCGGCCTCCGTGCGGGAGGCGTACGGCCCGAACCGGTCCTTGTTGGGGCACTCCGGCCCCTCCTCGACCTTCTTGTGCTCCAGGCAGTAGTACCACTCACCCGGCTTGCCGACCGTGCGCTTCTTGAACAGGGCCATGACCAGCTCCTCTCGCCATCGACATGTTCCCCCATGGCCGCTGGTTAGACTCGCTGGCATGTCTGGCCAGTCGCTGCTCGTACCGGGGGAGCTGTCCCCCACCCGTTCCGTGCCCGGAAACATCCGTCGCCCCGAATACGTCGGCAAGCCCGCGCCGACGCCGTACACCGGACCGGAGGTGCAGACGCCCGAGACCATCGAGGCGATGCGCGTGGCCGGCCGGATCGCGGCCCGGGCGATGGCGGAGGCCGCGAAGCTGATCGCCCCCGGGGTGACCACGGACGAGCTGGACAGGGTGGCGCACGAGTACATGTGCGACCACGGCGCCTACCCTTCGACGCTGGGCTACCGGGGATTCCCGAAGTCGCTGTGCTCGTCGGTCAACGAGGTCATCTGCCACGGCATCCCGGACTCGACGGTGCTGCGCGACGGCGACATCGTCAACCTCGACGTGACGGCGTACATCGGCGGGGTGCACGGCGACAACAACGCCACCTACCTGGTGGGTGACGTCGACGAGGAGTCGCGGCTGCTGGTGGAGCGGACCCGGGAGTCCCTGGAGCGGGCGATCAAGGCGGTCAAGCCGGGCCGGCAGATCAACATCATCGGCCGGGTCATCGAGTCGTACGCCAAGCGCTTCGGCTACGGGGTGGTCCGCGACTTCACCGGGCACGGCATCAACTCGTCGTTCCACTCGGGCCTGATCATCCCGCACTACGACAGCCCGCACGCCACGACGGTCATCCAGCCCGGCATGACGTTCACGATCGAGCCGATGCTGACGCTCGGGACGCACGAGTACGACATGTGGGACGACGGCTGGACGGTCGTCACGAAGGACCGGAAGCGGACGGCCCAGTTCGAGCACACGCTGGTGGTGACGGACTCGGGCGCGGAGATCCTCACGCTGCCGTAGCCGGCCTCCGCGCACACCACCACACGGCCCGCTCTCCTCCGGGAGGCGGGCCGTTCCCGTGCGGGGTCAGGTTTTTACCGACAGCCCGTCGGGAAAAGTAGGCCCATGGAATCCTTCTCCGCGCTCCTTCGGACCGCTTCTCGCGAGCAGCACGAGGAGGTCAGGGGCTCGACCTTCATCGGCGACCTGCTGGGCCACAAGCTGGGGGTCGACGCGTTCGCGCGCTACACGGAGCAGCTGTGGTTCGTGTACTCCGCGCTGGAGACCGGCGCCCGGCAGCTGGCCGCGGACCCGGTGGCCGGCCCCTTCGTCCGGCCGGAGCTGTTCCGCATGGCGGCGCTGGAGCGGGACCTGGAGTACCTGCGCGGCCCCGGCTGGCGGAGGACGGCCGACGCGCTGCCGGCCACCGTGGAGTACGCCGAGCGGATCACGGAGTGCACCCGCGACTGGCCGGCCGGCTACATCGCCCACCATTACACCCGCTACCTCGGCGACCTCTCCGGCGGGCAGATCATCCGCGACACCGCCGAGAAGAACTGGGGCTTCCCGAAGAAGGGCGACGGCGTCCGCTTCTACGTCTTCGAGGAGATCCCCAACCCGGCCGCCTTCAAGCGGACTTACGCGCAGCTGCTGGACGCGGTGCCCGGTGACGAACTGGAGCGGCAGCGGATCGTGGCCGAGTGCAAGCGGGCGTACGGACTGAACAACGCGGTGTTCGAGGCGCTGGGCGAGGAGTTCCCCCTGACGGCGTGAACGGGCGGGGCCCCCTCGCGCGCGGCGAGGGGGCCCCGGTACCGGCTCGCAGGGAGCCGGACCTGTCCTGCTCAGATGTCGAACGGACCGTTGTGGCAGACGGCCCCGCCCCACTCGATCTCGGCGGTCTCGGCCTCGAGCTCACCGAAGTACGGGCTGCACGCCACGTGGTGGTCGTCGCGGTACTCCGCGTCGTCGTTGGCGGAGGCCGCCGCCGCACCGGTGGCGGACAGGGCGGCGGTCAGGGCGACGACGGCCAGAGCGGATCGAATGCGCATGAGATTCCTCTCGCGGTGGTGCTTGGTCACGCCCAGAGGTCCCCGTTCACCACCGTCCACACACGCTGTTCCACCCGTACGGTCGCGCTCCGTCCGGGTCAGCGTTCGAGGTGGACCCGCCCGCCGACCTCGGTCCATCCGCCCGGCTGGGGCGCGGTCAGGATCTGGGAGCCGGCGCCCTGGGTGATGTTCAGGGCCCGGCCCAGCCGGTCGGTGAGCAGCAGGGCCGCGGCCCCGGTCGCCTCGTCCTCGTCGATGCCGTCGTCGCGGCCCGGGAAGGCCCGGGCCCGGATCCGCCCTGCGGACTCGTCCTCCCACGCCCAGGCGTACACCCACTCCCCCGGCGGCGGCACGGACAGGTCGTCGACCTCGGCGGCACTGCCGTACCGGCGCAGGGTCCGCGGCGGCACCCACTCCGCCCGGGCCTCGATCCAGCAGAACTCCCCGTCCTGCCGGGCGCCGACCACGCCGGCGGGCGTGATCAGTTCGGGCACGTCGAGCAGCCATGCCGTGCCGACGCAGGGGTGCCCGGCGAAGGGCAGCCGCAGCGTCGGGGTGTAGATGTCGATCACTCCGCGCTCGGGATCGTCGACGAACACGGTCTCGCTGAATCCGGTCTTCGCGGCGAACGCCTGCCGTTCGTCCCGCCCGGGCATCACGGATCCCTCACGCACGACCCCGAGTTCGTTGCCGTACCCGCCGTTCGGCCCGCAGAAGACGCGGAGCACGTCGTAGTCAGTCACGAGGGGCATTCTCGCCGGTCAGGACGCACACCGTGCGCCAGGGGGTGTGCGGCGACAGCACACCGCCGCTTCACGCGCCGGCGAACGGGCTGCGGGTGGCGGCGAGTCCGTCACAGGTCACGGTGGCCGCGATGCCGGCCAGGAGGGGATGACCGGCGGCCACGGCTCGCATCAGACCGGTGGGGGTGGTACGGCTGTCGAGGCGACGACCGCGGCTGCTGGTGAGCAGGGGGCCGGCGTCCGGAAAGCTGTGGGGGGCCGTCGTTCGGCGGTGAGGGACGTAGTCATCGACCGCGGCTGCGACGGGAAGTGGCACGGAACGGGTTTCGCTGCCGCCGCCCTTGAGCCGGACACGAGCGGTGAGGTGCCCATCCGCCCTCCAGTCGCTGAGGTCGAGGGCGACGGCTTGGTGCGCACGGAGATTCATGCCGAGGATCAGATGGCCGAGGGCGCGGGTGCGCTGGGGCAGAGGGCCGCGGTAGCGGTCGAGGGCACTCAGGAAGAGGACGGCCTGGGAGTCGTCGAGCGCCGGCCTGCCGGGGGGCAGGTGCGTGACGCGAGGCCGGAGATCGCGCTCGGCGGGGTTGTCGATGAAGGCGTCGTAGGTCTGGGCATGGTGGTAGAAGCCGCGGAGCGATGAGACACGGCGGGCTTTGGTACGGGGCTTGGCGCCGGCCGCTGACCAGGCGTCGACGTCCTGGCGATCGGCTGACCAGACGCGGGCACCGATGTGGACGAGCCAGGCGTTCACCTCGGAACGGTACGCGTCGCGGCTGCGTTGTCCGAGAGGGGCACGCTTCAGCCAGTCGTCGAGCACCTCGTGGGGATCGGGCTCCATGCTTCGGATGGTACGGCCACCCTCCCGCCTGTTATCCCAAGTGACCGTCTTGGGGGCTGCGTCTTCGCTGGTCGAAGCGGTTCACCGCGTCCCTTCGCTTTTCGCCCTTATAAGCAGGAGGGCCCGCAGGGTCCGCGGAACGAGGAGCACAGATGGCCAAGGCCGGTACCACAACGGCGACGACGTCGGCCGGATCGTCGGCTGAACGGGACCTGATCGCCGAGCTCATACTGGTCCGTCAGCACCTTCAGCGGCTGGAGAGCGGCCCCGTGATCACCGGTGCGCACAAGGTCGCCCGTAACCTCGGCCCGGTTCTGGAACCGGTCTGGGGTCTCCTCGCCGACTCCAGTGACGGCGTCGGCTACCTCCGGCAGTACGGAGCCGGCCAGGCCGCGCCCGCTGCCAAGAAGGCCAACATCGCTGTCACCACGAAGGCTGTCCGGGCGTACAAGAAGCTCAACCTCGTCGGTCCCGAGCGTCACCAGGTCTGGGCGGCTCTTTCCAACCCGGCCGAAGCTCTGCTGCGGACCGTCCGCGCGCCGTTGCCTTCTCCGGCCGAGAGCGACGGCACCACGGTCGGCCTGCATCTGAGCATCCGGCCGGCCCTCCCAGCCGTGCTGCATCTCGACTGGGACGACGACCGCGATGTCGTCCCGGCACTGCGCGCCGTCCTGCGACGCTGGTGCGACCTGGCGTACCGGGCGGGCGGCACGACGGGTGAGCTGGCCCGTGTGACGCTGGCATCCGCCCTGCTGGCCCGAGGGGCAGCGCTCGACGGCGACATCGCCACCGTCCGCTGGTTCGTCGAGCGATGGCTCGGACTCGACCCGTCCGACACCCGTGTGGACGGCGCGACCGCCGCTCTGCTCGAGAACAACTGGGTCCGCAACCGCGTCGACAACCAGCTCTCCGTGGTCCTCGACACCGTCACCCAGCTCCGCCTGGACGCGTCTCATCAGCACCGGCTTCACCGCCCGGCCTGGGAGACCCAGTTGAAGGGCATCCCCTTGGCTCTCCTGTCCGACCAGCCTCTCGACTTCCCGAACCACGACGAGGACCCGGTCGAGGCCACCACCCGCGTTCTCCTCGCCGAGCAGGTGCAAGCCGTCCTCGACACCCTCAGCCGGAGGGAGGATCAGGTGATCACCGCACTCGTCATGGAGGGCAAGAGCCAGAAGAAGGTGGCGGAGGAGTGCGGCCTTACGCTCTACGCCGTCAGGAAGGTCTACGGAAACGCCCTGCGTAAACTTCAGCATCCCAGTCGGTCTCGGGTCCTCAGGGACTACTAGGCCATGAAGTGCATCCCCCTTGGTGCTGTCCATGGCGACGTCCGGTCGGGCCGTGCGAGGCCGGCCCCCGATCAGCATCTCGGCATCAGCGAGGCCGGCATGAGCATCTTCCGGGACGCGATGCCGGAGTTCCTCGGCGGGCTCGCCGTCGTGCTCGTGGTCGCCGTCTTCGGGATGTACGTCCAGCGCAGGCGTAACAAGCTGCGCCGGTACACCCTGCTCAACAGTGTGGACGCGGAAGGAAACCCGGTCCTCCATGTCACGACGCGCCGCGCGGGCATCGTCATCAGGCGCGACGTCGGCCACGGTCCGGAGCGCTTCGAGCTCACCGATGTGCAGTTGCCCGACCACACCTATGCGGCAGAACCACTGGACCGTTTCGCATAGCGGTGTCGGGCGAGCGCGCCCACCCCACCCCCCGGCCGAACTCCGGAGGCACCCGGTAGGGTTCGCCTCCGGAAAGGGGAAGGTGAAGGTACCCGATGAGCAGGGATCGCGACCCTCGATCGCTCCGCAGGCCCGCCCGGAGCGCCCTCATAGCAACCTCGGCGACCGCTTTGTCGCTGACGGCCAGTGGATGCGTCGTCGTGCACGGCGAGCGTGAGATCCTCCCGTCCACGACCCGGGCCGAAGCCGCCAAGGCCCTCCAGGAGTTCACGGCCGCGTACAACGAGGCCGACAAGGCCTACGACGGCACTCTGGACGCCGACCACACCACCGGCGCCCTCGCCGACATCGACTCCGCCCGCCTCAAGGCCGGGAAGGCGAACAACCCGGACGGCAACCCGAACCACACCCCGCTGACGCTGACGGACGCGAAGTTCACCATCCCCAAGAAGGCCGGCTGGCCCCGCTGGTTCGTCGTCGACGCGGCCGGCAACAAGGGCGGCACCGCCCGCTGGCTGCTGGTGTTCACCCGCAGCAGCCTGGACGCCCCGTTCCAGGTGGCGTATCTGACGCTCGTCGCCCCGGGCAAGGTCCCGCAGTTCAAGAAGGACGCCGACGGCTGGGCCGAGCCCGTCCCCGTGAACTCGACCGACCTGGCCACGGACCCCGGCGACCTGAGCCGGGCGTACACGACGTATCTGAAGGACGGCGGAGAGACCTTCACGGACGGCCCCCACACCAGCCAGTGGCGTGCCGCGCGCCAGAAGAACGCCAAGAAGCCGGGCATGGTCACCCAGTACATCGACGAGCCGCTGACGAACGGCGACTACGCCCCTCTGGCGCTGCGCACGGCGGACGGCGGGGCGCTGGTGTTCTTCACCACACGTCACTTCGAGAAGCAGACCGCCTACGCGGGCACGTCCGTCCCCACCCCCAACAAGGACGTTCTCGCCCTGACGAAGGGCGAGATCAAGCAGTCCTTCACGATGGAGTTCGTCTCCAACGAGGTGGCGCTGGACCCCAGGGGCCAGGGCAAGGTGACGATCCTGGGCAGGATCCAGGGCCTGACGTCGGCGGTCGGCTCGTAGAGGGCCTCAGTGGCGCAGGGGCCAGCCCGCTCCGGCGGAGTGGTCCGCGTCCTCACCGATGTGGCGCGCACAGACCTCCGTGAGCACCTCCAGCAGGCTCAGCGGATCCGGCAGCGCGTGCTCCGGGCCGCGGACCCACCGCACCGCCTGGTCCTCACCGGGCAGCCGCGCCGGCGGTACGAGGACGTAGGAACCCCGGCAGTGCCAGCGCAGCCCGGGGTGCTCGTCCGCCGTCTCGGGGTGGCAGTCCAGTTCGCACGGCCACCACTCGTCCTCGTCCTCGGGCGTGCCGCGGGTGAGCGTGAAGAAGAGGAGGCGGCCGTCGTCGCTCTCGGCGACCGGCCCGACCTCGACACCGGCGGCGAGCAGCCGCTCCAACGCGTCGCGACCGGCGTCGAGGGGCACGTCGAGGACGTCGTGCACCATGCCGGTCGCGGTGATGAAGTTGGCCTGCGGCTGATGGCGGGCCCAGCGCTCGATCTGGCCGCGGTCGGTGGTCGACTGCGTCTGCCAGGCGAAGGACACCGGATGCCGGGCGGGGGTGGGACAGCCGACCCGGTCGCAGGAGCAGCGGTACCCCGCCGCCGGGTGGGCCGCGGGCGCGAGGGGCAGTCCCGCGCCGACGGCGGCGAGCAGCAGGGCCTCACGGCCGCCGTCCCCGGCGGTCTCCTTCGGCCGGCGCCCGGCGCGCAGCCACTGGGTGAGTTTGCCCTGCAGGCCGGTCCGGCCGCCGAACTCCGCGCTCATCTATCCCCTCGCCTCGCCGTCGTGCGGAACAGCATGCCTCATCGTCCCATCTTCCCGCGCACCGGGGGGCCAGTGCCCACCATCCAGGACAGGAAGGGCGCAACGTACAGCCGGCGTGCGAAGGGAGGAGAAGCCGCGAACGCCGCTTCCCACCGTGATCGGGTGTCATTGCCCGCTTTGCCATGACATGGCGTCCTACCGTGGTCGCCATGGTCACATGGATCGCGCTGACGGGTCTGGCCTCCGCGGCTTCCGTGGTCTCACTGACCCTCACGGGCCCCGGCGGCCGCACCCCGGCCCCGCTGGAGTGGGGCGCGGGTCCGCTGACCGTGGCGGCCCTGCCCCGGATCACGTACGTCGCGCACCGCGGTGGCGCCCATGAGGTCCCCGAGAACAGCATGGCGGGGCTGACGACGGCCTACGAGCGCGGGACGGCGCAGGTGCTGGACTTCGACACGCGGCTGCTGCGCGACGGCACGCCGGTGGTGTTCCACGACGAGACCCTGAACCGCACCACCTACCTGGGCGGCGCGGTGGGGGGTCTGGACGCCCGGGAGTGGCAGGGCGTACGGCTGCGCCCGAAGGACAGGCTCCCGGGGAGCTGGCGGTCGGAGCGGCCGCCGACGGTCGCCGAGGTGCTGGATCGTTTCGGCGGACGGATCGTGCTGATGCTGGAGGCGAAGGACCCGCGGAGCCTGGACCGGCTGGCCGCGCTGATCCGGGCCCGCGGTCTGACCCGCTCGGTGTTCGTGAACTCCAACGACCCGGAGGTGGCCCGGCGCGTCCACCGCCTCGGGCTGCTCGCGCAGTTGTGGCGCTCGGCGCAGCAGCTGCGCACGGACCGGCCGGAGCGCTGGCGGTCGTTCGTGGACCTGCTGGACGTGGACCACCGGGCGCGCGACGCGGACCTGGTGCGGGCGGTGAACTCGGGGATCGCGCGGGTGTGGGCGCACACCGTGCTGACGGACGCGCAGCGGGACCGGGTGCTGGCGCTGGGCTGTGGCGGCGTGATCACGGACGCGCCGGGGCGCCTGGCCCGGGCCGCTCAGCGCGGGGCCAGGCCGTGAAGGGCGTAGTCGACGAGGGTGTCGGTGTACTCGTGGGAGATCGGGCCGGTGTGCTGGAGCCAGCGCTGGGCGAGCGGGGAGATGAAGAACTCCAGGGCGATGCGCGGGTCGATCTCGGGCCGCACCTGGCCGGCCTCCTGCGCGGCGCGCAGCCGGCCGATGTAGAGGTCCAGTGAGGGCCGCATCAGCTTGGCGACGAGCTCGCGCCCGAGCTGCTCGTTGACGACGCCCTCGGCGGCGAGCGCGCGGGAGGGCACATCGAATTTGGGGTCGCGCATCTGGTCGACGGTGGCCCGCAGGACGCTTTTGACGTCGGCGGCGAGGTCGCCGGTGTCCGGGAAGACGTACGGCTCCGGCCCGGCCTCCGGCACGGCCTGTTCGGCCAGGTCGAGGAACGCCTCCATCAGGACGTCCGCCTTGGACGACCACCACCGGTAGATCGTCTGCTTGCCGACACCGGCGCGGGCGGCGATGCCCTCGATGGTGGTCTTGGGGTAGCCCATCTCGACGACGAGGGCGAGGGCGGCGTCGTAGATGGCGCGGCGGGACTTCTCGCTGCGCCGGGTGGAGTCGGGGGCGGGCTTGCCGGGGGCGGGCTGGGCGGATTTCTGGGCGGCCATGCATCGAATTTATCAGGTTGACAAGACGGAGCGTCTCGCGGACAGTGGAGCGACATGTGCGAGACGAACCGTCTCGTCGCGACGTCGGAATCAGGGAAGGAGCCCGGGATGACCCGAGGCGGAGCCGGAAACATGCTGGGTGTCGGCGGATCGCGCCGGAACCTCGGTCGCAAGGCGCTGCGCGGCGGCGGCCGGGCCGGCCGGATCGGCAGCGGTCTCGACCCGCAGGCGCAGAAGCGCGAACTGCTGCGCACACTCCAGCAGCAACGACAGCAGAGGGAAGGACGGGAGGAGAGCGCGGCCGGCGAGCAGTCGTGAGCCTCCCCCGCGCGAGGGAGAGCGGACCCCCGCGCGCGGGATCCTCCCGGGACGTGCGGCGGATGTACTGAGGCGGTCGCGGCCCGCGACCGGCGCACATCCGCCGCACGGACTCCCGGGAGGATTCACCTCATGACCGCAGGACTCGCCTCATGACCGCATGGACAAGACGACGGCTGCTCACGTCAGCGGCGGCCACGGCTCTCCCGGCGGCGGGCCTCGTCACCGCGGCGGCCCCGCCCGCGCGGGCGGCGGCAGCGACGGCCCGCACCGGGGACGCCGACGTGGCCGACGCCTTACGGGCCCTTCCCGGACTGCGCCTGATCGAGGAGCGGCAGGACGCCGAACCCGGCTACCGGCACTTCGTCCTGGGCCTGCGCCAGCCGGTCGACCACACGAACCCCGCCGCGGGCACCTTCGAGCAGCGCCTCACCCTGCTCCACACCGCCGCCGGCCAGCCCACCGTGCTGTTCAGCACGGGTTACCACGCGGTCCTCACCCCGCGGCGGACCGAACCGGCCGTTCTGCTCGGCGCCAACCAACTCCAGGTGGAGCACCGCTACTTCGGCTCCTCACGCCCCACGGACCCCGGCTACGCCCACCTCACGATCCGCCAGGCCGCCGACGACCACCACCGCGTCGTCCGGCTCTTCCGCCGGCTCTACCCCGGCACGTGGATCTCCACCGGCGGCAGCAAGGGCGGCATGGCGAGCGTGTACCACCGCCGTTTCCATCCCCACGACGTGAACGGCACAGTGGTCTACTCGGCCCCGAACAACACCGACGACCGCGACGACTCCGCGTACCTCCGCTTCCTGGAGACGGTCGGCACCCCCGCGGCCCGCGAGGCCCTGAAGGCGGCCCAGCGGGCGATCCTGCTGCGCCGGACCGAGCTGGCCGCCCGCTATGAGGCATGGGCGGCCGCCTCCGGCGACACCTTCCGGCTCGTGGGCGGCGCCGACAAGGCGCTCGAAATCGCCGCCCTGCGCGCGCCGTTCATGTTCTGGCAGCGCGGCACCCCGGCCGACGTCGCCGCGATCCCCGGCCCCGGTGCGACGTCCGAGGAGCTGTACACCTGGCTGGACGACACGGCGGGCCTTGAGCTGTACGCCGACACGACCGCCCGGAACTACATCCCGTACTGGTTCCAGATCGGCACCCAGCTCGGGTACGGCAGCTTCCCCGCCGCGCACCTCGCGGATCTGCTCCGCCACCCGGGCGCCGCCGAGCCGCGCAGTTTCGTCCCCCGGGACGTCCCCCTGCGCTTCGACCGGGCCGCCATGCCCGACATCGACCGCTGGGTCCGGCGGCGCGGCAGCCGGCTGCTGTTCCTCTACGGCACCCAGGACCCGTCGGTGGCCGAGCACTTCCGCCCCGGGGGTCCGGACTCACGGGTGCTGTGGGTGCCGGGCGGGAACCACGGGGCCGACCTCGCCGACCTGTCCCGGGCCGACCGGAAGTGGGCGGAGGACGCCCTGGTCCGCTGGGCGGGTCAGGGCTAGGACGAGGGCGGCCAGGCGTCTCCCCAGTCGGCGTCCCGGGCGGCCTTGTACAGGTCGCCGTGGCGCTTGGTGACGGTGGCGCGGCGCAGGGACGGTTCGCTCCGGCACAGGTCCAGGAGGACCTGGCCCTTGCGGATCTGGGGGCGCCGGACGACCCGGTTGGCGGCCGGTTCGACGGGGAAGCGGGCGGCGGCGACGTAGGCGAACTTCTCGTCCTCGTAGGCGAGGGAGCCGCCCTTGACCTGGCGGTGCAGGGAGGAGCGGCTGACCCGGGCGGAGAAGTGGCACCAGTCCGTGCCCGGTGCGATGGGGCAGGCGGCGCTGTGCGGGCAGGGGGCGGCGATGCGGAAACCGGCCGTGATCAGCCGGTCGCGGGCCTCGATGAGGCGGGCGTAGCCGTCGGGGGTGCCGGGCTCGACGATCACGACGGCCTGTGCGGCGGCCGCGGCGGCGTCGACGAGGGCGGCGCGGTCGGCGGCGGTCAGCTCGTTGAGGACGTAGGAGACGGTGACGAGGTCCGTGCTGTCGAGGGTGAGCGCCGCTCCGATCCGGGAGCGCTGCCAGCGTACGTCCCGCAGCTCCGGGTTGGCCGCGGCGATCTCCCGCCCCAGGGCGAGCGCCGGTTCGGCCCAGTCGAGCACGGTGACGGGCCGCTCCCCGCCCCAGACCGCGTTCACGGCCCAGGCGGCGGCGCCCGTGCCCCCACCGAGGTCGGTGTGCCCGCCCGGCACCCACGCGGGCACGGCGTCCGCGAACGCCTCCAGCGCGGCGCGCACGGCCTCGAAGGTCGCGGGCATCCGGTAGGCGGCGTAGGCGGCGACGTCGGCCCGGTCCCGGAGGATGGGAGCGTCGGTCGGGGTGGCCCCCCGGTAGCTGGCGATCAGCCGCTCGACCGCCTGCGAGGCCTGCCGTGGCGGCAGCCCGTCGAGCAGACCGGCAAGAGCGGCACGGAGGTTTTCGGCCGGGGGTGCGGGGGCGTTCACCCGGCGATTCTACGAGGCGGGCCGGGGCGGGCGCGGCGCTCACCCGGGGCAGTCCCGCCCGGGCTTCCGGCCGGCCTCCACCGTGACGCCGCCGAGGTGACAACACCACCCCGGCCGGGCACCCCGGCTCACCCCTCACCGGAGGGTCACCGCACCGCCCGAGCCACCCGGGACCCCGCTGCCGCTCTCGGGGCGCTGTCCGGGTGGCGGCGGCGGGGGTGGACCGCATTGGTGAGGAGGATCAGGAACGTGTCGGTGGCCGGGTCGAGGACGAGGGACGTGCCGGTGAAGCCCGTGTGGCCGGCCGCGCCGCGGCCCGCCAGGTCGCCCATGAACCAGGGCTGGTCGAGGGAGAAGCCGAGGCCGGGCGGGGTGAAGAGGAGCTCGACGAAGTCGGGGCCGAGGATGCGGGCGGGGCCGTGGGAGCCGCCGGCGAGGAGGGTGCGGCAGAACACCGCTAGGTCCCGGCCGGTGGAGAACAGGCCCGCGTGGCCGGCCACGCCCCCGAGGGCCCAGGCGTTCTCGTCGTGGACCTCGCCCCGCAGCATCCCCCGGTCCGCCTTGGCCCACGGCCGCCGCTGGTCCTCCGTCGCCGCGGCGCCCGGGCAGGGCCCGAAGTCCGTCGCCGTCATGCCCAGCGGCCGGGTGATGCCGTCGTGGACGAGGACGTCGAGGGTGCGGCCGGTGACGCGCTCCAGGACGTACTGGAGGAGGAGCATGTTGAGGTCGGAGTAGCAGTACGTGCCCGGGGCCCCCACCGGCGGCTCCGCCTGGAGCGCGGCGAGCCGCTGCGCGTCGTCGGCGTAGTCGTAGAGGGGCAGTTCGGGCCGTAGCCCCGACGTGTGGGTGAGCAGCTGCCGCACGGTGATGCCGTGCCGGGCGGCCGCGGTGAAGTCGGGCAGGTACGCCCCGACCTTCGCGTCGATGCCGAGCGTGCCGCGCTCGATCTGCTGCACGGCGGCCACGGACGTGAACAGTTTGGTCAGGGACGCCAGGTCGAAGGGCGTGCCGACGGTCATCGGGACGCGGTCCTCGGGGGGCAGTTCCACCCCGGCGTCGGCTACGGGGTCGTAGGCCGCGTAGCGCACGGCCCACCCCGCGGCCTCCTCCACCGCGATCACCGGGCCGCGCCCGACGACCAGGACGGCTCCAGGCGCCCAGGGGCGCTGCCCGGTGGTCAGGACGTGGACCTCCCGGACGAGGTGACGCAGCTCCGCGGGGTCGAGTCCGGCCCGTTCCGGCGTGCCGTCGCGCAGTCTGGGTGCGCTCAGCTGACTGCTCCCTCCACGCTCGGGCGGCTGCTCTCCTTCTTCCAGGGTCGGCACATTCCCATGAAGCAGGCAAGTGCCACCAGTGCGGCGGCCAGTTGGACGACCGCCATCGGAAGGGCGGTGTCCTCCCCGGCGACGCCGACGAGCGGGGAGGCGATCGCGCCGATGAGGAAGGAGGTGGTGCCGAGCAGGGCCGATGCGGAGCCCGCGGCGTGCTTGGTGCGCATCAGGGCGAGGGCCTGGGTGTTGGGCAGGGTGATGCCCATCGCGGACATCAGCACGAACAGCGCGGCGGCGACGGGCACGAGGCCGACCTCGCCGAAGACGCCCAGGGACATCAGCAGCAGCGCGGTCGCGGCGGTGATGACGATCGCCAGGCCGGTGCCCAGCACCCGGTCGAGGCTGACCCGGCCGACCAGGACCTTGCCGTTGATCTGGCCGACGACGACCAGCCCGACGGAGTTGACGCCGAACAGCAGGCTGAACGTCTGTGGGGAGGCGCCGTAGATCTCCTGGATGACGAACGGGGAGGCCGAGATGTAGGCGAACAGGGAGGCGAAGGCGAAGCCGCCGGCGAGGGTGTAGCCGGCGAAGGCGCGGTCGGCGAGCAGGCCGCGCATCGAGCGCAGCGCCTCGCCGACGCCGCCGCTGTGCCGCTCGGCGGGCGCCAGCGTCTCGGGCAGCCGCGCCCACACCAGGACCCCGATCAGCACGCCGATGACCGTGAGGACGGCGAACACGCCCCGCCAGTCCGTGACGCGCAGGACCTGCCCGCCGATCAGCGGCGCCACGATCGGGGCGACCCCGGAGATCAGCATCAGGGTGGAGAAGAAGCGGGCCATGGCCATGCCGTCGTAGAGGTCGCGGACGACGGCCCGCGCGATCACGATGGCGGCCGCGCCCGCGAGGCCCTGGGCCAGCCGGAAGGCCACCAGCAGCTCGACGGTGGGGGCGAGCGCGCACAGGACGGTCGCGACGACGAAGACGGCGAGCCCGGCGAGCAGCGGACGGCGGCGCCCCCACCGGTCGCTCATCGGCCCGACCACGAGCTGCCCGAGCGCCATGCCGGCCAGGCAGGCCGTGAGGGTGAGCTGCACGGTCGCGGCGGACGCGTGCAGGGAACGGGTGACCTCCGGCAGGGACGGGAGGTACATGTCCATCGCCAGCGGCGGCACGGCGGTCAGGCTCCCGAGGAGGAAGGTGACCAGGAGCCCGGTGCGGCGGTGCGGTGTGCGCTCGGGCCGCTCCGTTCCGGCCGCGGCCTCCTGCGCGGTCTTCGATATGAACGCCCCACCCTCGGGCATGAGTCCCTCCCTCTGCGTGCCGATCGCCACCTATGCTCTCAGCTCGTACGCAGTGCTCGGGGTCACGAGGTGGAGGCGGGGCGGCAATGACGGCGGACACGGTGCGGTGGGGGATCCTGGCGACCGGCGGGATAGCGGGCGCGTTCACCGCGGATCTGATCGACCTGCCGGACGCGGAGGTCGTGGCGGTGGCGTCGCGGTCTCAGGCGTCGGCGAAGACGTTCGCGGAGCGGTTCGGCATCCCCCGGGCCTACGGCGACTGGAACGCCCTCGCGCAGGACGAGGACATCGATGTCGTCTACGTCGCCACACCGCACACGGCGCACCGGACCGCCGCCGGGCTGTGTCTCGCGGCCGGGCGGCACGTGCTGTGCGAGAAGCCCTTCACGCTGAACGTGCGCGAGGCGGAGGAACTCGTCGCGCTGGCACGGGAGCACGGGCGCTTCCTGATGGAGGCGATGTGGATGTACTGCAACCCGCTGGTACGCCGCCTCAAGGCGCTCGTCGACGACGGGGTGATCGGCGAGGTGCGCAGCGTCCAGGCCGACTTCGGGCTGGCCGGCCCGTTCCCGCCCTCGCACCGGCTGCGCGACCCGGAGCTGGGCGGCGGCGCGCTGCTCGATCTGGGGGTGTATCCGGTGTCGTTCGCGCAGCTGCTGCTCGGGGAGCCGTCGGACGTCGTGGCGCGTGCGGTGCTCTCCGAGGAGGGCGTCGACCTCCAGACGGCGGCGGTGCTCTCCTTCGACAGCGGCGCGCTCGGCTCGGTGCACTGCTCCATCGTGGGCGGCACGGCGACCTCCGCGTCGGTCACCGGCTCCAAGGGCCGGATCGACATCCCGCACGGGTTCTTCTTCCCGGACCGTTTCGTCCTGCACCGGGACGGCCGTGACGCCGAGGAGTTCACCGCCGACCCTGCGGACGGCCCGCGCAACAGCATGCGTCACGAGGCGCTTGAGGTCATGCGGGCCGTGCGCGCCGGTGAGACGGAGTCCCCGCTGGTGCCGCTGGACGGCACGCTCGCCGTGATGCGGACGCTCGACGCGATCCGCGAACGCGTCGGCGTCCGCTACCCCGACGAGACGGGCGAGCCGGAACTCGCGCCCGTCTGACGCGCTCGTATCCGGCCGGGGCGGGGCGGGGCTGGGCTGGGGTGGGCTGAGCTGGGCGACAGGGGGCGCGGGGGCGCTCCCGTACGCTGCGGGGCCATGAACGCCAAGGAGAATGCGATCGCGGTGGTGACCGGAGCGGGTTCCGGCATCGGCCGGGCGGTCGCCGTGGAACTGCTGCGTACGGGCTGGTCGGTGGCGCTGGCGGGTCGGCGCGCACAGACACTGGAGGAGACGGCGGCCCTGGCACCCGGGGCCGCGTCTCTGGCGGTACGCACGGACGTCTCCCGCCCCGAGGACGTGAACGCCCTGTTCGCCGCCACCGTCGAGCGTTTCGGCCGGGTCGACCTGCTGTTCAACAACGCCGGCACGTTCGGCCCCGGCGGTGTCCCGGTCGAGGAACTGCCCTACGAGGCCTGGCGGCACGTGGTGGACACCAACCTCAACGGGGCGTTCCTGTGCGCGCAGGCGGCGTACCGGCAGATGAAGGAGCAGGCCCCGCAGGGCGGCCGGATCATCAACAACGGCTCCATCTCCGCGCACACGCCCCGCCCGCAGTCGGTGGCCTACACGGCGACCAAGCACGCGCTGACCGGCCTGACGAAGTCCCTCTCCCTGGACGGCCGGCCGTACGGAATCGCCGTCGGGCAGATCGACATCGGCAACGCGGCCACCGACATGACGTCCCGTATGCAGACGGGAGCACTCCAGGCAAACGGGGAAGTCGCCCCGGAACCCGTGATGGACGTCGCGGACGTGGCCCGCACGGTGCGGCACATGGCGGAGCTGCCGCTGGAGGCGAACGTGCAGTTCGCGACCGTACTGGCGACGGCGATGCCGTACGTCGGACGCGGCTGAGCGAGCGACGGAGTTCGTCAACTCGTCAACCTGCACAAACGGAATGACAACGTCCGCCCCATTGCGGCCGGTAGGGGACTTATGCTCAACTCTCCTACACGAAAGCTTCACAGTTGGAGCAGACCGCTTCCGTCGGCCACATCCAGGGGGGGGCGGCAGTCGTTCCACCGCACCGGGTGGGGGTGGATTCCGCGAGGGACCGCGGAGTACGCACCGGTGCGTGTGGAACGACTGCCGCACAGCTCAAGGGCTGTCACAAGGCTCACGAGCTGCGGTACGGCTCAAGGGCCGGGCGCGGTCCTGCGGCGGGGTCAGGCCTGCCCGGTCTCGAAGCGGCTGATCCGGCCGTCCTCGTCCACGGTGAAGCTCCACCGGGTCCGCATCTCGCCCCAGGTGTCGTTGCTGTAGCGGGCGATGAGGGAACGGCCGCCGTTGGACTCGTTGTCGACCTCCAGGTGACCGTGCGAGGAGAAGATCTCCCGGTCCACCCAGTCGGCGAGGTCCCGGTCGGAGCCGTCGTCCGCCATGGTCGCGCCCGGCGCGAGGAGCGCCATGAAGCTCTCGCGGTCGTGGTTGTTCACGGCGGCCACGAAGGCCCGGACGGCCGGATCGCTCAGGCGCGTGGTCTGAATCGTCATGCGAGCCAGCCTCGTACCGGCCACCCCCGCCCGCCACCCGTGCCACCCGAACGGCGTCCCGGACGGGTCCGCCGGGTGTCGCGGGGGGTGAGGGATGCGACGGTGGAAACGCGAAGACGGAGAGCACCTCGGTTCGTGCTGTCCGTTCCTGCTGTCTGTTTCCTGCTGTCTGTTTCCTGCTGTCCGTTTCCTGCTGTCCGTTTCCTGCTGTCTGCTCCGGGAGTCGACGTGAGGCGTAACGACCGACGTGATCTGGGCCTGCTGCTGCTCCGGCTGGGGGCGGGCGGTGTGCTGGCGGCGCACGGCACGCAGAAACTGTTCGGCTGGTTCGGCGGACACGGCATCGAGGGCACCGGCCAGTTCATGGAGTCCGTCGGCTACTCCCCCGGCAAGCAGAGCGCGACGGCGGCGGGCCTCGCGGAGACCGGCGGCGGCACGCTGCTGGCCCTGGGACTGGCCACCCCTGCCGCGGGCGCGGCGGCGGCCGGTGCGATGGCGGGCGCGGCGGCGGTGCACGCCCCGAACGGCTTCTTCAACCAGGGCGGCGGCTACGAGTACGCGGCGACGCTCGGCCTGACGGCGGCGGGCCTGGCCATCACCGGCCCGGGCCGCCTCTCCCTGGACCACCTGCTCGGCCACGCGGTGAACCGCGGCTGGATGATCCCGGCGGCCTTCGCGGCGACGGCGGCGGGCACGGCCGTGGTGGTGGGTGCCAGGGCGAGGCGCCTGCGGAAGGCGAAGGAGGGCGAGCAGGAGGCGTTGTTCGAGGAGGAGTACATGGAGTAGGGGCAGGAGGGCCGGGCCCCCGGGCGTTGTCAGTCCCGCATGACAGGCTGCGCCCCCATGAACGAACAGTCCCCCGCCCCTGAACTCTGGTCCACCATCGACGCCTTGCACGAGTGGCTCGACACCAACCGCCCGGTCGAGGGCCGCGAGGGCCTCCTCCTGCGCATCCTCAAACTCTCCGAGGAGGTCGGCGAGGTCTCGCAGGCGGTGATCGGGGTGACGGGGCAGAACCCGCGCAAGGGCATCACGCACACGTGGGAGGACGTGCAGGCGGAGCTGTGCGATGTCGTCATCACGGCGCTGCTGGCGTTGCGGACCCTGACGCCGGAGGCGCGAGAGGTCCTGGCACGGCACCTGGAGCGGGTGACACGACGGTCCGCGGCGCACACGGCACAGGCGGACGTTCCGCGTCGGCCGCTCTGATCACCGGGTGCCGCACAAGAGCCCGTTCGTCCTCACAGCGCGTCCACCGCGCTCACCTTCCACTGGTCACCCGTACGGCTCATCGTCATCCGCACCCGGTTCTGGTCCACGCGGGACCCCGACACCTGCGTGCTCTCGGTGACCTGGTTGACGAAGAGCAGGACGACGACCCTGTCGGGGGAGGCCGAGACGACGGAGGCGGCCGGGGCGCCGCCGGAGCCGGGGGCGGCGACCCTTGCCTTCACGACGCCGCGGTACTTCTCGGCCGTCGGGGCGACCACGGTCTTCGTGGTCTTGCCGTACTCGTCGCGGAAGTCGCCGGTCAGGTGGGCGCGCGCCCTTGAGAAGTCCTTGTCCAGGTGGCGGTAGTCGTACGACAGGACGATCGGTGCCGCCGTGCGCGCGGCCGTGAGCGCCTCGGTCCGGGCGGTCTCCGTCAGGCGGCCGTCGCGGTACTGCCGTCCCAGGGCGGCCAGCGCGACCAGGCCGGCGACGAGCAGGACGGCCAGGAGCAAGGTGAGCAGCCTCCGTCGGCCACCGGAGCCGGGCTCGCTGCGCTCCTGCGGCCCGCCCTCCCCGAACGACTCCGGCGACGGCTCCGGCGGGTCGTCCCAGCCCTGCTCCGGGGCCTCGATGAGGACGGTGCGACCGGCGAGTGGCGGCTCGGCCCGGCGCGGGGACCTCTCGTGGCCGGCCGTCGCCGCGCCCGCTTCGCGGTGGCCGCGCTCCGCACGCTTGGCCGCCGCGCGGGCGGCCGCCGTCATGGTGCGGCGGGTGCCGGGACCGGGGGCGCGGCCGGTGGTCGTCTTCGGCATGGTGGTACTCCTCG
Source organism: Streptomyces sp. SID5643 (assembly GCF_009872555.1). Lineage (NCBI taxonomy): Bacteria > Bacillati > Actinomycetota > Actinomycetes > Kitasatosporales > Streptomycetaceae > Streptomyces > Streptomyces sp. SID5643. The sequence continues at coordinate 10,355 of NZ_WWIC01000041.1, read as the reverse complement.
TCGGTGCTTGTCGGTCGGCGGATCGGCCCGTGGATCAGCCGACGAACTCGACGTCGGACGTCAGCCAGCGGCCGTCCTTGTGTACGAGGTCGAGCTGGAGCCGGTAGGTGCGCGCCTCTCCCCCGGGCACGGCGGTGTTGGTCACCTTGCTGTCGGCGACGACCAGCACACGGGCCGAGTCCTCGTCGGAGCGGACGATGCCCGCCTCCAGGACCTGGCCTTCCGACACGGACTTGTTCTGGGCCACCAGCTTCGTCAACTGCTCCGTCTGGGCGGTGAACTGCTTCTTGAAGTCGCCCGTCGCGCCCGCCAGGACGTTCGCGCTGTCGCGGTCGTAGTGCCGGTAGTCGAGGGAGGTGAAGTTCAGTGCCGACTGGCGGGCCGCGGCCAGGATGCCCTGGCGTCGGTGGTCCGCCTCGTTCTGTGCGTGGATCCCGAAGGCCAGCCAGAGCGCCAGCGCTGTGGTGACGACGGTCGCCGCCACGAGTCCCGCCGTCATCACTCGGGGTGGTACCTGCCTCATGCCATGGGGCCGACGAGCAGCCATTGCCACGACTCCTTTCCGAACGCGGCCTGCTGGCCGCCCGCCGAGCCGATCTCGACGTTCCTTCCGTCCGGGCCGGTGGTGGTGCCGGTCTCCGGGTCGTACGGGGTGACGTACGCCGCCTGGTTCGCGCCGCCGTCGGCGGTCGACGCGCCCGGGGCGTTCTGCGCGCCGCGTACCGACGACTCGCTGCCGCGCGGGAGCGTGCAGCGGGCGTCGGTGTTCGCCTCGCGTGTGCTGGTGTCCGCCGGGTCCCGGCGTGCCGTGCCGTACCCCTGGGTGCAGGCCGGCGGGTCGTCGGCGTTCAGCACCAGGCCGAAGTGGGTGGTGCCGTCGCCGGGGACGACCGTGTAGCTGCCCGCGACCATCAGCGGGAAGGTGACCAAGGCCTGCTCCACGCCGGGGAGGCGGGCCAGCGTGACCTGGCCGCCGCTGATCAGGTTGGCGAGCAGGACCGACAGCTGCGGCCCGGTCGACTTCAGCAGCGAGTTCAGTTCCTGCGCCGCCGGCCGCGCGTTGCCGATCAGCTTGCGCAGGTCCCCGTCACTGGACTTCAACTGGGCCGACAGCAACGCCAGATCGCGCGCGAACGACTTGATCGAAGAGCCCTGGTCGGCCTGGGTCCTGAGGACCTTCCGTGAGTCCTCGATCAGGGCGGTCGTCTCCGGCAGCGCCTCGGACGCCGACTCGACCAGGGTGTTGCCCGAGTCCACCAGGCGGCCCAGGTTCGGGCCGGTGCCGGCGAACGCCTTGCCCAGTTCGTCGACCGTGACCCGCAGGTCGTCCTTGCCGACCGAGTTCACCAGGCGGTCCAGGCTGAGGACCATGTCCGTCGTCGACAGCGGCCCCCGTGTGCTCTCGCGCGGGATCGTGCTGCCGTCCAGCAGGTACGGGCCGTGGGAGGCGCGGGGCTGGAGGTCGACGTACTGCTCGCCCACCGCCGAACGGTTCGCCACCACGGCCAGCGTGTCCGCCGGGATGCGGGGCGCCCCGTCCTCGATGTCGAGCGCGACCGAGACGCCGTCCGGGCCGGCCAGGCGCAGGGCGCCGACCTTGCCCACCGGCACCCCGCGGTAGGTGACCTCGGCGCCGGGGAAGACGCCCCCGGAGTCGGCGAAGTCGGCCCGCACGGTGTAGCCGCGGTCCAGGACCTCGTCCACCAGGCCCGTGTACTCGGCGCCGACGTACGACACGCCTACGGCGGTGAGGGTGGCGAAGGCGATGAGTTGCGCCTTGACCGTACGGGTGATCACGGCTGGACCCCCTTCAGCATCAGCTCGGCGAGTTCGAGGTTGATCCCCTCGGGCCAGTCACCCCCGGTGCGATGCCCGCCGGAGCCGTGGCCGGCGGTGCACACCGGCGGGCACAGCGGGTCACCACCTGAGGGCACGGACGGTGACGACGGCACGCTCGGCCTGCTCGGCAGGGCGGTGGGCTTGGGCACGCCCGGCACATCCGGCACGTCCGGGAGATCCGGTCCGTCCGGCAGGCCGGGGGGCTCGGGAAGCTCCGGCACCTGGGTGTCCCCGCCGTTCCCGCCGCCCGGCTCGTCCGTCAGGTTGCCGTAGACGCCGGCCAGATCGAGGTCCGCCGTGACGTGCAGGTTGACGTAGTCACCCTTGATGGCGTCCACCGCGTTGCGCGGGAAGGGATAGGTGGTCAGCAGTTCCAGGGAGTTGGGCAGGTCGCTGCCCGCCTTGTTGAGCTGGTGCAGGATCGGCCGGAGCTGCCTGAGGTTGGCGACCGTGTCGTCGTGCGAGGCGTTGACCACCTTGGTGCCGGTCTTGCCCAGCCTGGACAGGGCGGTGAGCATCCTCGTCAGGTCGCGGCGCTGGTCGGCCAGGACCTTCAGGGCGGGCGGCATCGTGTCGACGGCCCCTGCGATCGTCGTCTTCTCCTTGCCGAGCCGTTTGGCCAGCCGGTCCACGGCCTTCAGCGCGCGGACGATGTCCTTGCGCTGGTCGTCCAGGCCTCCGATGAAGGTGTCGAGCTCCTTGAGCAGGGACTTGACGCGGTTCTCCCGGCCTTCCAGGGCCTTGTTCAGCTCCGTGGTGATCGTCTTGAGCTGGGCCACGCCGCCGCCGTTGAGCAGGGCGGACAGCGCGGACAGCACCTCCTCGACCTCCGGGTTGCGGCCGCTGCGGGACAGCGGGATCACATCACCGTCGCGGAGCCGACCGACCGGTGCGCTCTCCGGCGGCCGGGACAGCGCCACGTACTTCTCGCCGAGCATGCTGGTCTGCCGCAGCTCCGCGATGGCGTTGGAGGGCAGCTTCACCGAGTCGGCGACCCGGAGGCGGACCCTCGCGTGCCAGCCCTCCAGCTCCACCTTCTCCACCGCGCCCACAGTGACGTTGTCGACCTTGACCGACGACTGCGGAACCAGGTCCAGGACGTCGCGGAACTCGACGGTGACGTGGTAGGCGTGGCCGTCGGCGGCGGCTCCGCCGGGGAGCGGGACGTCGTACCAGCCGTTGAACTCGCAGCCCGACAGGAGCACCGTCGCGACGGCTGTCCAGGCGACGGCCCCGCCCCTGCGCGGGGGCCTCATGCGCTCGCTCCCAGGATTCCGCCGAGGGTGCGGTCGACCGTGCCGGTGCCCGAGGTGCCCTGGGGCACCTCGGGCAGCGAGTCGAAGAGGTCCCTCAGGTCCCCGCAGTCGGTCTTCTCCCCGGTCGTCCTCAGGATCGAGCACAGCAGTGCGGCGGGATCCTGCGGGTGGTCGGGGTTGTTGCGGGTGTCGAGGGTGCCGGCGGAAGGATTGTAGGCGTTGTGCAGGTTCGACACGCCCGTCGGCGCGACCTCCAGCAGCTCCTCCAGCGCCGCCCGTTGGGTGACGAGCACCTTGGTCACCTTGCTCAGGCCCTCCACGTTCGACGTCAGCGACTTCTTGTTCTTCTTCACGAAGGCGGACACGTCACCGAGCGCCGTGCCGAGGTTCTTCAGCGCGGCCGCCAGGTCCTTGCGCTCGCCCGCGAGCTGCCCGGCGACCTTGGCGAGGCTGCTGTTGAACGACCGCACGCTCTTGTCGTCCGCCGCCAGCGCCGCTGTGAACACCTGAAGGTTGCGGACGGTGCCGAACAGGTCCGTGCGGCCGTCGGACAGGGTCGTGACCGCCTCCGAGAGGTCCTCCACCGTCCGGTGCAGGTTCTCGCCCTGGCCGTCGAGGTTGTCGGCGCTGACGCCGAGCAACCGTGACAGGGCGCCCTCCTTGTTGGCGCCCTCGGGTCCCAGCGCCTCGGCCGTGGTGTGCAGGCTGTCGAAGACGCGGTCCAGTTCGACCGGCACGGCCGTGCGCGACTCGGGGATCTCGTCCCCGTCCCGCAGGACCGGGCCGCTCCGGTACACCGGCAGCAGCTGCACGTAACGGTCGCTGACCACCGAGGAGTTGATGATGGCGGCCTGTGCGTCCGCCGGGACCTTCCGGTCCGCGTCGTACTCCAGCTCCACCCGCACCCGGCCGCCCTCCGGCGTGATCTTCTTGACCTCGCCGATTCGCACACCCAGCACGCGGACGTCCGAGCCGGGGTAGATGCCGACGGTCCGGGGGAAGTACGCCGTCACGCGGGCCGGCTCGGTCCGCGGCCACAGGACGTAGGTGAGCGCGGCGGCCAGGGCCAGGACGGTCAGCAGGGCCAGGGGCTTCTTCCAGCGGTTGCTCACCGCGCACCTCCCGTTCGCGTCCGCGGCACCACCGGGGCGGCGACCAGATTCTGGACGTAGGAGTCGAACCAGCGGCCGTTGCCGAGGGTGTTGGTGAAGACCCGCACGTAGGGAGCCAGGAGCTCGATGCTCCGGTCCAGACTGGACTGGTTGCGTTCGAGCATCTTCACCACGGTGTCGAGGCCCTTGAGCGCGGGCCCGATCTCCTTCTCGTTGTCCTGCACCAGGCCGGAGAGCTGGATGCCGAGCGCGGCGGAGGTCTTCAGCAGCTTGTGGATCGCCGCCCGCCGCTTGCTGATCTCCTTGAACAGCTTGTCGCCGTCCTTGACCAGCGCGGAGAAGTCGCCCGACCGGTCGGCGAGCACACCCGTCACACCGTTCGCGTGGTCGAGGAGTTCCTTGAGGGCCTTGTCGCGCGAGGCCACCGTCCGGGAGATCTTCGACAGGCCCTTGATGGACGCCCGTACTTCCTGCGGTGAGTCCTCGAAGGTGGTGGAGATGGTGTCCAGGGCCTTGGCCAGCCGGTCGGTGTCGACCTTCTCCGTCGTGGTGGTGAGATCGCTGAACGCCTGCACGACGTCGTAGGCGGGGACGGTCCGCTTCAGCGGGATCTCGCTACCGGGCTCCAACTGGCCCCGCCCCCCGGGATGCAGGGCGAGGTACTTGGCGCCGAGGATCGTCTTGACCCGGATCGACGCGCCGGTGTCGGTGCCGAACCCCGGCTCGTCCTTGATCTTGAAGGTGACCTTGACATGGTCGCCGTCCAGGTCGACCTCTTCGACCTTGCCGACCTTGACCCCGGCGATGCGCACCTCGTCACCCGGCTTGAGACCGCCCGCCTCCGCGAAGGCGGCGCTGTACGTATCGCCGTCGCCGATCACGGGCAGGCGGTCGGCGTTGAACGCGGCCACGGTCAGCAGCGCGAGGACGGTGAGTCCGACAGCGCCGATGACGAGGGGACTGCGTTCGCGGAAGGGGCCGAGGTGCGGACGGCGGAGCCGTATCCCCGGCAGCTTCGGCGGGTCCACGCGGACCTTGATCAGCGGCTGTGGACGCGGCCTGCGGCGGGCCCGGACACGCGGGAGCCTCAGGCTCGGCAGCTTCGGCGGTTCCACGCGCACCTTGAACAGCGGCTCCGGGCGGCGTTTGCGGCTCATGCCCCGCACCTCGCCCTCGCCACGTGCATCTCGGGCGTGAGCACCTGCTTCGTCTTCGGCAGCACGATCCGGCCGTCGAAGTCGCACAGGTAGAAGTTGAACCACGAGCCGTAGGACGCCGTCCCCGTCAGCTCGCCCAGCTTGTTCGGCAGCCTCTTCAGCACGCCCTCCACGGTCTTCTCGTTGTCGTTCAGCGTCCCGGTGAGGTCGGTCAGTTCCGCGATGTCGTCCTTGAGCGGCGGGCGCGCGTCCTTCAGCAGGCCCGAGGTGGCCTCCGTCAGGTCGCCGATGCTCACCAGCGACTTCCCGATGGGCTTGCGGTCGGCGGACAGGCCCGAGATGACCCGGCGCAGCTGCTTGAGCAGTCCGGAGAAGCGGGCGCCTCGCTTGTCGAGCGTCTTCAGCACGGTGTTGAGGTTGTCGATCACCGAGCCGATCAGCTTGTCGCGGCCGGCCAGCGTCGTGGTGAGCGACGCCGTGTGCGTCAGCAGGCTGTTGGCGGTGCCGCCCTCGCCCTGGAGGGTCCTGATGATCTCGGTGGCCAGTTGGTTGACGTCCTTCGGGCTGAGCGCGGCGAACAGCGGCTTGAAGCCGTTCAGCAGCGCGTTCAGATCGAGGGCGGGCTGGGTGCGCGCGAGCGGGATCGTGCCGCCGGGGCGCAGCCGGGTGCCGTCGCCGGCGCCCTCGGTCAGCGCGAGGTAGCGCTGCCCTACCAGGTTGCGGTAGCGGATGACGGCTCCGGTGCTGGTGAGCAGCGGCCGGTCCCGGCTGACCGTGAAGGTGACCTCGGCCAGCGTCCGGTCCTTGATCCGGATGCCCGCGACCTCACCGACCCGCACTCCGGCCACCCGGATGTCGTCACCCTCCTCCAGGCCGGTGACGTCGCTGAACACCGCGCGGTACTCGTGCTCGGGAGTGAAGGAGATGTTCACGATGGTTGCGGCGAGCAGGGCCGTCGCCACCATCGTCACCAGCGCGAAGAGACTGAACTTGATCAGCGGAGCGGCGGTCTGCCGGGCACCTGTGGTGCTCATGCGACGCTCACCGCCGTCCCGCGCGCCATCGGCCCGAACAGCAGCGTCGCGACCGGCGGCACCTCGTCCGCGGGCACGCCCAGCACCGGCGCCACGAGCGAGCCGACGGCCCGCTGTTCGGCCCGGGTGGCGGAGGCGCCGAGCGGGCCGCCCGAGGCCGTACCCGGCCGTTCGGAACCGTCATCGAGGTGGCTGCCGGGTGCCGGCACCGGAGGATGCGGCAGATCACGGCAGTTCGGGCCCGACCGCTCGCCGTAGCGCGGTTCCTCACCCGGTTCGTACGCACCCCGCGGCCGTACGACCTCCAGCGTGATGTGCATCTTGCCGCCCCGGAACGCCTCCTCGGACGCCTTGTCCTGCCGGACCAGACCGGCCAGCAGGCAGGGGTACTGGGGGGAGTATCGGGCGAACAGCTCCAGCGTGGGGCGGGAGACCCGGCCGAGGGTGATCAGCCGGTCGCCGTTGGCGTCGAGGAAGTCCTCGCCGGTGCCCGCGACGGTCGCCGTGGACTTCAGGGCCGCCGCCAGCCGGTCCTTCTCCTCGACGATCGTGCGGCTGGTGGTGACGGTGTTGCGCAGGATCTCCATCAGGTCGGGCGCCGCGTCGCCGTAGACCTCGGCGACGTCGGCGAAGCGTGCGATGTCCTCTTTCAGGGACGGCAGGTGCGGATTGAGGCGGCGCAGGTAGGCCTCCACTCGCGTGAGGTTGTCGCCGATCCGGTCGCCGCGGCCGTCGAGGGCGGTGGCGAACGCGGAGAGCGTGGCGTTGAGCTTGCCGGGCTGCACGGTCCGCAGCAGCGGCAGCAGGTCGTTCATCAGCTGCTGGACCTCGATGCCGACGCGGGTGCGGTCCTGGGTGATGACGTCCCCGGCGCGGATCGGCCGGGCCGATGAGCCGCGCGGTGCGACCAGGTCGACGTACTTCTCGCCGAACAGCGTCTTGGGCAGCAGGCGCGCGTGCACGTCGGACGGGATCCGGTCGACGTGCTCCGGCTTCAGCGCGATGTCGAGCGTCGCCTTCGTCCCGTCGGCCCGCACCTCGCGCACTTCGCCGACCAGCAGCCCGCGCAGCTTGACGTCGGCGCGCGGATCGAGCTGGTTGCCGAGGCGGTCGGCCTCCAGCGTGATCCGCACGACCGGCGTGAACACCTGGCGGTAGACGGCGACGGACAGGGACAGCAGCAGGGCGAGTACGGCGATGAAGACGACGCCGTACAACCGCAGTCTCAGCACTCTCATCCGGCGGCTCACCCCGCTATCCGCACGGTCGTGCTGGCGCCCCAGATGGCCAGCGACAGGAAGAAGTCCAGGACGTTGATCGCCACGATCGAGGTCCGCACCGCACGGCCCACCGCGACGCCGACCCCCGCCGGGCCGCCGCTCGCGTAGTAGCCGTAGAAGCAGTGCACCAGGATGATCAGGACGGCGAAGACCAGCACCTTCCCGAAGGACCACAGCACGTCCACCGGGGGCAGGTACTGCTGGAAGTAGTGGTCGTACGTGCCCGTGGACTGCCCGTAGTAGCCGGTGGTGATGGTGCGGGCGGCCAGGTACGAGGAGAGCAGGCCGATCACGTACAGCGGGACGACGGCCACGAACCCGGCGATCATCCGGGTCGTCACCAGGAACGGCAACGAGGGCACGCCCATGACCTCCAGCGCGTCGGTCTCCTCGCTGATCCGCATCGCGCCGAGCTGGGCGGTGAACCCGGCGCCGACGGTGGCGGAGAGGGCGAGCCCGGCCACCAGTGGGGCGATCTCACGGGTGTTGAAGTACGCCGAGAGGAACGCCACGAAGTTGGAGGTGCCGAGCTGGTTGAGCGCGGCGTACCCCTGCAACCCCACTTCCGTGCCGGTGAAGAACGACAGGAAGGCGATCACGCCGACCGTGCCGCCCACGACGGCGAGCGCGCCCCGGCCGAAGCTCACCTCGGCGAGCAGCCGCAGGATCTCCTTCTTGTAGCGGCGCAGGGTGCGGCCGGTCCAGGCCAGCGACCGCCCGTAGAAGGACAGCTGGGCACCCAGCTCCTCCAGGCCTTTCAGCAGCGCCATGCCTCAGCCCCTCTGGGGAACGACTTGGAAGTACACGGCGGTCATCACGAAGTTCGTCACGAACAGCAACATGAAGGTGATCACCACCGACTGGTTCACCGCGTCGCCCACACCCTTGGGCCCGCCCTTCGCGGTGAGCCCCTTGTAGGAGGCGACGATCCCGGCGATCGCACCGAACACCAGCGCCTTGACCTCGGCCGCCCACAGGTCGGAGAGCTGGGCGAGCGTGGTGAAGGAGGCCAGGTAGGCGCCGGGAGTGCCGTTCTGGAGGACGACGTTGAAGAAGTAGCCGCCTGCCACGCCGACCACCGACACCAGGCCGTTGAGCAGCACCGCCACCAGCATCGAAGCCAGCACGCGGGGGACGACCAGCCGGTGGATGGGGTCGATGCCCAGCACCTGCATCGCGTCGATCTCGTCGCGGATCTTCCGCGCCCCGAGGTCGGCGCAGATCGCCGTGCCGCCGGCGCCCGCGATCAGCAGCGCGGTGACGATCGGCGAGGCCTCGCGCAGCACGGCGAGCACGGAGGCGGCCCCGGCGAAGGACTGGGCGCCCAACTGCCGGGTGAGACTGCCGATCTGGAGCGCGATGACCGCCCCGAACGGAATGGAGACCAGGGCCGTCGGCAGGATCGTCACGCTCGCGACGAACCACGCCTGCTGGATGAACTCCCGCGCCTGGAAGGGACGTCGGGGGATCGTCCGGACGACGTCCAGCGCCATCGCGAAGAGGCTGCCGGAGTGCCGCAGCGCTCCGGCCGGTGACAGGCTCATGCGCCGGCCACCTCCGCCTGGTGGAGTTCGGCCTCGCGCCGTGCGATCGCCTGCCAGCGGGGCGGGCGGGTGATGCCCGGTCCCGGCAGCAGGCGGGGAGCCGGCTCCTGCACGCGCGCGCTGTCGTCGACCTGCGCGAGCTCCTGCTCGACCTGCGCCGCGTCCTTCTCCTCCGCCATGCCGATCGGGCCCTGCATCCGGCCGTTCAGGAACTGCCGTACGACGGGCTCGTCGCTGGTCAGCAGCTCTGCGCGCGGCCCGAACATCACCAGCTCGCGGCGGAACAGCAGCCCGATGTTGTCCGGCACCTGGCGGGCCGAGGCGATGTCGTGCGTGACGATCAGGAAGGTCGCGTCGATCTGGGCGTTGAGGTCGACGATGAGCTGGTTGAGGTAGGCGACGCGGACCGGGTCCAGGCCCGAGTCGGGTTCGTCGAAGAGGATGATCTCCGGGTCGAGCACGAGCGCCCGGGCGAGCCCCGCCCGCTTGCGCATCCCGCCGGAGATCTCACCGGGCAGCTTCTCCTCGGCGCCGATCAGCCCGACCATGTCCATCTTCTCCAGCACGATGCGCCGGATCTCGCTCTCGGACTTACGGGTGTGCTCGCGCAGCGGGAAGGCGATGTTGTCGTACAGGTTCATCGAGCCGAACAGCGCGCCGTCCTGGAACAGCACGCCGAAGAGCTTGCGCACCTCGTACAGGTCGTGCTCGCGGAGCTTGGTGATGTCCCGGCCCTGGATCGTGATCGAGCCGCGCTCCGGCTTCAGCAGTCCGACGAGCGTCTTGAGGAACACCGACTTGCCCGTGCCCGAGGGGCCGAGCATGACCGAGACCTCCCCGGCGGGCAGCGTCAGCGAGACGTCCTGCCAGATGACCTGGTGACCGAAGGACTTGGTCAGCCCTTCCACACAGATCTCGACACCCATCCGGTCCACCCTTCAGCCCGTGGAGCAGTGCCCCTGGAGCAGCTCTGACATCTGCTCTACGGGGAGGGGCCGGGCGTCCGTCGCTCGTGTGGCGGACTTTTTTCGGGCGGGTTACGGGCGGCGCGCTCGGGTCGGCTTACGGGCACCACTTCGGGTCGGCTTACGGGCACCACTTCGGGTCGGCTTACGGGCACCACTTCGGGTCGG